>CAYNEZ010000103.1:0-5717 GCA_964396365.1 uncultured Sangeribacter sp.
GAAAATTCAGAGAAAAGCGCAGCGGAAGCAGAACTTGAAAAGATGTTGAGCGAAGTTGGAGCCGACACTCTCCTTCAGATTATCAAGGACAACCGTAACGCTGCCATCCGCCAGATAATCCGTGAAGTCGAAGCCTCCCGCGACCGCTCCATTCCCTCCGGAGCATCCGCTGCGCCCTCTTGCAGCTCAATATTTGACCTTGCAGCACTTGCTTAATGATTAACTCTCAATTAAAATTAAAAAATTAACATGAATACATCAATTATCCCCGGGCAGCCTGCTACAGTGAGTGCGCTTGCCAACGCTACCGGCGGCATCAATGCCGGAAACTTTGTAGAGCCTGATATCGACCAGCAACTCTTCAGCTTCAACAGTGACGATACTCCTCTGATGAACCTTATGCTGCGGGCAAAGCGTGTCAAGGTGAACAGTCCTGAAGTGGACCATTTTATGATTGATGAGCCAAAGTCTACTCTTACCACCAACGGAGATGTCACAGCCGGGCAACCCCAGGCTATCCTTCCTGTAAGACCGGGAGAGGAAAATCTGCCTCGCCAATATACGACTCTCCTTGTCAAAGGGGTAGATGGTTATGACCGCGATGGTAAGAACATTACGCCCGGCAAGTCGCTCATGCTCTTCGTGGTAGGTCACGACACCGCCACCGGTTGCCCGATCGTCAGAGCTGTCAACGGACGCAAGATGACGCCCGACGATGAAGTTTCGTTGCTTCCTACCATACCCACAGGATCCAAACTTGTGCTTCTTGCCAACTCACTGTATGAGACGCAGAAGGAAGTTGATCCTGATCTTATCGTGCCGCAGCCTACACGGGTCTATCTTCAGAAACGCGGCATGAATCAGGTGGTGAGCGACTACTTCGAGAGCCAGCGAAAACGCACCCCGTTTTCAAAGGCAATCGTTGCAGAGCAAGCAATTGCCAATTTCAAAGTGCGTGGCAATAGGACTCTTTGGGCCGGAAGAGCCGGGAAGTTCCAGATTAATGTGCCTACTCTTGGCATGCAGACCGTCTACAGCACTGAGGGATTGAGATGGCAGTTCAAACGTGAACTTCAGCATACCGGACACTGGACCGTGGAAAAGATCATAGCTCTTGCAAAGATGTTCTTTACTGGAGAAGACGTGCCAAAGACCGCACTTCTGCTTGCTGGCAAGGACTTGTTGGAGCAGATACAGTGTGTAGACTTCTCTCGCCATCCGGAGATACAGATTTCTACCAAGACGAATTCCATTGGTTGGACAGTGACTAATTTCCACACAGTATTCGGCGACATAGAGATAAAGAGGGAACCAACACTTGATCGTCTTGGGTGGAGCCGAAGCGGAGCCCTTATCGGGGAAGACCGTTTGGTGCACTATGTGTATAGTGCCGAACACAGTTTTCAAGACCGGATGGAGGGTTATGAGGCTTCGCGCAGCGGCATACTGATCTGGGATGCACTTGCACTGAAGGGAAGTTGCCACATTTGGATTGACGGTGAGGGTGAGACCGGAGGCGAGGGGAATGAATGCCTTGTATTATGGGATTCTGTCACAGAACCTGAAAAGATCGAGGGGAAGATCTATTATCTTGTGAGTGCATGTCCCGCTATCTCCGCTTCAGCCAAGGCAGGCTCCATGTGGCACTATGAAGGGACCGGATGGAAGGAATATACAGGCGAACTGCGACTTAATTAATTCATGATCCACAATTGATGACCAAATTTCAATTATGATACGGAAGAAATATGAAGTGCCGGGGATGATGGAATGGCATCCAGTGTTCAAAGTTGGGCGTAGCACGCTACAGATCTCCTTTACCGGAGGCCACCTATGTGGAGGAGCGTGTACGGCTGCCTCTTTCGAAACTTCTGATCCTGTGGTGCAGGCTGTCATAGAAAGGTCGGCAGCCTATAGAGGAGGGCGGATAAGGATAGGAATGCAAGAGGAGATTCCTGATGAATATGAGGAAGATACTGGAAAGGAAACCGATAATGCTCCCGACGAAGAGAGCATCTTTGAATATGATGATCTGGAAGATGTCTACGAGTTTCTGAATCGAATCAAGGGAGTGCCGCTTGAGCGGCTATGCGGACCCGCCAGTTGCTATGACGAGGCTAAGAAACTTGGCGTAATATTGAAGAAAAAGGCATCGCAAGCATGATCTATTCAATTGATAGATTGCAGCAAGACGTAATGGCTCGGTTGGGTGAAATATCCCAGCCGCAGCCTCCTCTTTCTGTCTGCAATATCCCTACGCTTGCCGACATAGTTGCTCACAAGGTCAGAAGCTTGCTTCCCGAGGTGGGGGCTACGTTAATAAGGGGTGCCTCCCCGGATGTGTTGGGGATGGGGTGCCAGTTGGCGGTAGCGGTGTCTATGCGTTTGATGCCCTGCGGAATGTATGCGGCTGAAGTGCCATTGCCTGAGGACTTTCTTCGTCTTGTATCTGTCAAGATGTCCGGTTGGGAGCGCAGTGTCAGCCGGTTGATACTTCCGGAGTTGCCGGAGTGGGAATGCCAGTGGTCGGGAGAAACCGGTATCGCCGGATGTCCGGAGCGCCCTCGTGCATACATTGAAGGGGGGATTCTCCGCGCCTTGGGCACTTTGGATGAAGATGATGCATTGGAGCATATAAGGTGTTGGCGATTGCCGGAACCAGATTCGGAAGGGAAATTCCACTTTCCGGAAACCCTTTATCCTGAGTTGGTGGATGGAATTATAAGCAAAAATTTGGCTATAAGCTAAATTTTTGCTTATTTTGCATTATGGATAATTATATAGTAAGCGCACGGAAATACCGACCGGCTACCTTCCGCAGTGTAGTTGGGCAAAAGGCCCTGACATCCACGCTGAAGAATGCCATCACGAGCGACCGCCTGGCACAAGCCTATCTTTTTTGCGGTCCGCGCGGGGTCGGCAAGACATCATGTGCGAGAATCTTTGCAAAGACCATCAACTGTCTTAATCCGACAGCCGACGGAGAAGCCTGCTGCGAATGCGAGAACTGCAAGGCCATAGAGAAGGGAACCTCAATGAATGTGGTAGAACTCGATGCCGCCTCCAACAACAGTGTCGACGACATCCGCGATATCACCGACCAGGTCCATACTCCTCCTCAGGGTGGAAAATACCGTGTATTCATCATAGATGAGGTGCATATGCTCTCATCGGCAGCTTTCAATGCCTTCCTCAAGACACTTGAAGAACCTCCAAAATATGTGATTTTCATCCTTGCCACAACGGAAAAGCACAAGGTGCTTCCTACGATCCTGAGTCGTTGCCAGACGTATGACTTCCGTCGCATCACGATAGAGGATATGGTGGAGCAGATGCAGTATATCGGAGAGCAAGAGGGAATTAAGACCGAACCTCGAGGGTTGGAGGTGATAGCCCGCAAAGCCGACGGCGCGATGCGCGATGCCCTGTCGATCTTCGATCAGGTAGCAGCCTCCTCGCGTGGCAACATCACCTATGAGAGCGCGATAGAGAACTTGAATGTGCTTGACTACGACTATTATTTCCGACTCGTGGAAATGTTCCGTACCGGCGACATATCAGGTGCGTTGCTTTTGTATCGGGATGTGAGGGCGAAAGGATTCGACTCCTTGTTTTTCCTCAACGGTCTCGCCGACCATGTACGCAATCTTATGGTGGCAGCCGATCCTCGCACAGCAGAGCTGCTTGAGACATCTAAAGATGTAGCCGACCGATATACCCAGCAGGCCAAGAGTCTTCCGCTTCAGTGGTATTATGCCGCTATGAAGGTGCTTAATGATGGGGATGTCCAATACCGCACAGCCACCAACAAGCAGTTTCTTGTGGAGCTTGTCCTGATTCGTCTTTCACAGCTTTTGAAACCCGCAACGCCCCCTTTTGATTTAGTGGACTGTGTAATCCCACTGGGCGACATCACAGGTGCGGCCCACACTCCGAGTGTGCAGGCAGCCCCTTCGCAGTCCACCCCCCGGCCAGTCGCCCAAAACACTGTCTTGCCAGACAGGCCTGAAGTGTCTGACAAGTCTGACCATCCTAAAGTGCGCAAGCGTGCAGTAGGCGGATTCCGCCTCAACGATAGCGCAGTTCAAGATAGGGTAGCACAATATTCCGAGCAGCGTAAGGAGCATCGAGAGCGTGTGGAAATTGAAGGATTCATGCGCGCTTGGCAAGACTATCAGCAAGCCAACCGCCAGCAGCATATCCTGACGAGTGCCATGCGCAACAGCAATCCGAGTCAGACAGGTGATGAGGAATTTCTTGCCATGGTAGGCCATCCGGCAGAAGTACAGGCCTTTGAGCTTGCCATGCCACAACTGATAGCCTTCTTGCGCCAGCAGCTCCATAATGACTTTCTTACTCTCCGCGTAGAAATAGATCCGACAAGGGCAGTCAGCAAGCAGCTTCCGCCTCAGGAATTCCTGAAAGAATGCGTGGAGAAGAATCCTTCGCTTGGTGAGTTGCTTCGGAAACTCCAAGCCGAGTTGGCTTGATCAAAGAAAACAAAAAAAAACTTTCAACTATGATACAGATATCCAATAGAATCAAGGCTATGGCGCAAAGTGCGACCATGGCTATGACCCAGAAAAGCGCCGAACTCCGTGCGCAAGGCATCGATGTGATAACAATGAGTGTAGGAGAACCTGATTTCAACACTCCCGACTTCGTGAAAGAGGCTGCCAAGAAGGCTATAGACGAGAATTACTCCAAATATAGCCCAGCCCCCGGCTATCTCTCTACCCGAGAGGCTATCTGCCGCAAACTTGAGAAAGAAAACGGGTTGAAATATACTCCGGCACAGATTGTAGTGGGTAATGGAGCGAAGCAGGAGCTTTGTAATGCAGTGCTTGCACTTATCAACCCCGGCGATGAGGTGATAATCCCTATGCCGGCATGGGTCAGCTATGTAGAGATGGTGCGTCTTGCAGAAGGAAAAGTGGTGGAAGTATGGGCTGGCGTTGATCAGAACTTCAAGATTACTCCAGAGCAACTTGAGGCTGCCATCACCCCTAAGAGCCGTATGATCATACTCAACAATCCATCCAATCCTACAGGTAGTGTATATTCAGAGGAAGAGCTCAAGGGGCTGGCGACAGTATTGGCCAAGTATCCCGACATTGTGATTCTTGCCGACGATATATATGAGCATATCAATTTCCTTCCCGGGCGTGTGCATAGCATCGCAGAGTGCCCGGAAGTCTTTGACCGCACGGTGGTGATCAACGGCGTTTCAAAGGCATATGCCATGACCGGGTGGCGCATCGGTTACTTGGCAGCTCCTCTTGAGGTGGCAAAAGCAGTCTCAAAACTTCAGGGCCAATACACTTCAGGTCCATCTTCGATAGCACAGAAGGCAGCTGAGGCAGCCCTTGACGGTCCTCAGGAGTTCCGATATGATATGCGCGAGGCATTTGAGCGTCGTCGCGACCTTATCGTGGAATTGGCGAAGGAGATACCGGGATGGATTGTCAACCGTCCGGAAGGTGCCTTCTATCTCTTCCCTGAGGTTAGTGCATATGTTGGTACGGTCACTCCGAGTGGCAAGAAAATTGAGAACAGCGGTGACTACACTATGTATCTTCTTGAGGAAGCGCATGTGGCATGCGTGGATGGCGCAGCTTTTGGCGCTCCCGGCTATATGCGTCTGAGCTACGCCACTTCCGACGACAAGATCCGCGAGGCAATGAAGCGCATACGTGAGGCGTCGCTTCGTCTTAAGT
>CAYNEZ010000103.1:5817-12064 GCA_964396365.1 uncultured Sangeribacter sp.
CTGAAGACTATGAAACTAATTACGGATCTTTCTGAGAAGATAAAGGCTTGGGGTGCGCGGAAGGAAAATGTCAACACGTTTATACTTGGCTTTGCGTGTGTCGTAGGGTGCTTCGCGGGGTTCGGTGCGTTTCTGCTTAAGCGAGCCATACATTGGGTGTCGCTGTTTGCCCACTGGATCATGCATAAGGCTCCCTTGCAATGGGAACATGCGGAGTGGTGGCTGTTGGTGCTCCCTCTTGTAGGCATCCTGATAGCCGTAGCTTGGCAGAAATGGATAGCACATGCCAATATGGTGGATAGCACCGGGCATATAAAAGACTATCTTGCTTCGAAAAATTATGACATACCCGGTGGGATGATGTATAATCCAATTGCGGCTTGTGGCATCACTCTTGGTTTCGGTGGTTCTGCCGGGGCGGAGGGTCCTATTGCATATGCAGGTGCAGCTGTCGGGAGCAAGTTGGGCCGAATTTTCGGTCTTGACGACAATATGCTGCGGGTTATGATCGGTATCGGAGCCGGTGCAGGCATTGCCGGCATTTTCAAGTCTCCGATTGCGGGGGTGCTGTTCACTCTTGAGGTGCTTCGGATGAATATGGCTGCTATCCCGGTCACGGCCTTGATACTTTCGAGTGTGTGTGCTTCGGTCACGTGCTATGCGTTTACGGGTACGCATCTCTATCTTCCTTATGAATTAGGGGAGACGGCGACCCTTCCGATCCATTGGACGATCTTGCTGGGACTTTTTTGTGGCCTGTATAGCTTGCTGTATAATTGGATTACTGTCACAATGCAGCATTTTTTCAAGAGCAGGAAGCATCAGTGGGTGTCATGGGTGAGTGGAGGCATTATCGCCGGCATTATACTCCTTATGTTCCCTTCTATGTATGGGGAGGGGTATCCGGAGATGACTAAACTTATCAATGGAGTGCATCATGACATCCTTGCAGGAGGTCCGTTGGATGTGAGTGTGACGCATACGACTCGTTTTATAGCGGTGTTGACATTGCTGCTGGTGTTGAAGGCATTGGCTACTGTCTGCAGCAACAGCGCCGGAGGTGTAGCAGGATCGTTTGCTCCGACATTGTTTGCAGGTGCAGTGGCAGGGACTCTGTTTGCTATGCTGATGAAGCATTGGTTTGGTATAGAACTTCCGGCTCCTTTGTGTGCCATGATAGCCATGGGGGGTGCATTTGCCGGAATGGTAAAAGCTCCAGTGATGTCTATATTTTTGATATCAGAGATGACCGGCGCCACAGAATATATCCTTCCTATCTGCATTTGCTCGCTCGTGTCATTCGCTTTGGTCAAAGTGGTAAGCCATACCGGTCAGAAAGATCAGACAAGGCAGACGGATCATCCGATTCAGACGGATCATCCAAGTTCGCCGGTTCAGGCAAGTTCTGCTTCAGGAAAATGAAAAAAAAGACCCCGGGCGTCATCACGACGTCCGGGGCCTTCCGTCCTTACGTGCTCGACGCAAAGACTGCGATAGAAATAACTAATGTATATAACCCAAAATTTAGACAATTATTCATTGCTCTTCCTAATCGGAATCATACTATAAACGCGAATAAATATGCAAATATTAGTATATATACGTTAATATAGTGTTAAATTTACGATTTGTGTATTATGTCCTCATATCACTTCGAATAGAGTGGGTTGGATAGTGCGTCTGCCCCCTGCTTGGAAGCGGTTGGAGTCAGCGGGGCGGGGAGCAGCCATTTCATTGAAGCATATGTGAAGGCCGATGGCGCGAGTCATCAGCATGTCGTCGTGTTTACCCGTGACAGCCCCGTAGCTGCCGTTGGGACGTCGCTCATAGGTCAGATATTCGTCGATGCAGCCCTCGTCACGTTCGATATATAGCCCCTCCCTTACCACGCGCACAAGATTGGATATCACCATAGGTTTTGTGGCGGTATTAGTATGGAACCCATATTTCCGGGGTCTCCCCTCGATAATATCCTCCGGACTTTGACGCCGGGCATATAAATTGGGATAGCAATCACGCAGCTGGTTGAGTATAAATCCGGACTGGTCGCCATCAACATAGCGGTCCGGATCGCGCGTTTCGAGAGTATTTGATTCGATGACCAGCAAAGCGTCGCCATACCATCTTGCTATTCTTGCTGCCAACCACGCCAATATATCCATATCGCAATGTCCGCGCCATTGCGCTGCTATAGCCGGTCCTCCTCCCCGCAGCATCCTCACACGGTCAAACACCGCGATCACGCTCCAGTCTGCCTTCATGCTGCGTCCACCTACATCTACTACAGTCAGATATCTGTCGTGCATCACCAAGGGTTTGCCATCCTTCACTTCCGGCATATCCCATACCTTGAGTCTTCCTTTGGGATTATTCTCAAAAACGATACCCTCCAAGGCTTGTTCCCCATAGTCAGCGCGAGCTTCGAGTTCGCCTGAAAACTTCGGAGGAATACATCGTTTCCTAAGCTCAAGAGCCTTGCTGCGGTTGAATACGTAGGCACCACTGTTGACGAAAGCCTCAATATCATTGCTCGGGAATTCGGAGAGCATCTGGTCGGTATTGTTGACGCCGGCACGATTCTTCTCATACCAGTTGATTGCATCCAGGCGTGCACCAGCCTCCCAAAGGTCCCAAATATATCGTCCGGTAGGGATTCGCTCATCATCTGAAAAATCGGAATGACGGTTTTTCACTATTCTTTCAGCCATGGCACGTCGATCATCCACCTTAAATGCATATTGCTCTATCTCGTGCCATGCTACGAAGACAGGACGATAGAGTGACGTGCCACGTTTAGCAGCCAAATATTCCTTATGGAAGAAAGTGCCAACACCGTTGGCGGTAGATTCCATCACTATCATTGTTTCCGGGCGCAAGAGCACTCCGGAAGTGGCTGCCCGTATGATGTCTTCAGGACTCTTGCCGAGTGTCTTTCTCCAGAGTCCCACTTCCGTGAGATGCACGAGTGCATAGTCGCCGCCACGGCTTGAATCCGGTCGCTCAGCGCTTCCTGCCTTTATTCGGAAATTTCGCCGTGGAATCTTTATGGCGCATCTGCTGAGTCCGGCATTGACATATACTTTTTCTTTATCGGGCACAGGCTCTCCCTGATCGGAGAGCATACTGCGCGGATAGCAGTCGAGGGCAGTCTTTGCCATGGCTATCACTTCATCGGTGCCGGAATTCTGATGAGCCACTATCAAAGAGTTGAACCCCATCCGGCGCATCAGCTGTATCCAGAGCATATATATTTGTGTGGCTGTGCTGCCGCCCCATTGGCGAGCTTTTACCAATATTATACGTATCGGTCTCTCCTCCTCGCGCATCTTCTCGAACTCACCGATAAGCTTGCGTTGCGGAGCATTGAGAAGGAACGGGATGTCAAGACCACCACCTTCCTTCTGCTTTATCTTGATGCACTTGAATGCCCAGAAGGGGAAATCGTAGCGGCAACGGAGCTCAAACCATCGTCGGCGGGCATTTTCTATCGATCCGGGGAACGCCTCCGTAAGACTTTTCCCTGCCATAAGGGCTTTCACCTCCGGAAGTTGTTGCATTGCAATCGGCAGGCGAATGGTGGATGGTTGTAGTTCGGGTATGGTCATAGTGAAACGTGTGCCGGGACTCATCAGTCCCGACACCGGATCATATGGGATGGAAAGAGCACGTGTGCGCCGCTCATCTTCTTCGAGGATTTGGTCTATCAGTGCTTGGTCTATGTTGGTTGTTTCCGGGTTTGTCACGATTTATAGGGTTGTATTTGAAGTTCTATGGCGAGGGGAGAATTGTGTGGATGTGAGAGCAGGAGGAGTCGCCACCAGAAGCGTGGCGGGGTAAGAATTACGGTTCGACAGCATGGATTGAATCTGCGGAGCGCCTGCCAATGGCTACAGTCATTGCTGCCGTAGAGAATCCCGATAGCCGACTTGTCAGGGAGGCCATGCACCTGTATGGAGTGTATGGCACGGGGCTCTGCATTGCGGCGGCTCCTGCTGTCGGGGGCAAATGCCATCGGGCGCGTAAGCAGTATATAAGGCATGTCGAAATCCTCGGCTACTTTCAATATCTCTTCCTTGAAAGCCTCATCCGGCAAGGCTACACTATCTGAGTTGTCCTCTCCGCTCCTGTAAATAAATGGCACGGATATCGGAAGGTAACCATCGTCTGCTTTCTGCCAGTCGGCAATCCAGTCCATGGGATCTGTGTTGGCAGCAATGCCATCACCGAGTGCTTTCATCGTCTCCTCCGGAAAAGGCGGTACATATCCGCATGTCTTTGCATAGCAGGAATAGTCAGGTATCCCGGTCGCTTTTGAAGAAAGCCTGTAGCCGGTCCGTTGGTTGCCCACCAGTTCGTAGTATTTCTCCGGAGCTGCAACTGAAGCCTTGATAGCAGATGAAGATAGAAATGCAAACCGTATGCCGGTAGCATTTCCACCAGTAGCTGAGCGTACGCTCCCGATGCTTCCGCGGATCTCTTTGGGATCAGGGATGTATAGTGGATAACTGATGAAAGTGCGGAGGAAGTGATCTTCAGGATCATCCTCTGCCTGTAATATGGTCAGGCGGTGGGGGCGTACCGGAAATCGGATAGCAAGCGTAAGGGCATCGTCAGTGACGCCTGCGGCTGTTATTTCGGGATGGGGTGGGAAATCGGTAGGAAGTGCTATGGCTTGAGGCGAAGGGTAGGAGAGGGTGCCATCCATTGTCATTGTCATGGTGAAGAACCGGAATGGGAGGATGAAAAGTCCTTGGCGACGCAGGTCGGTAGAAATATCAAGAAGACTCTCGGCTGCTTTCTGAAGAATAGCCTGTGTGAGGCGTTCGGCAGTAGCCGGGTCTACACGGGATATCTCTCCGCCAAGCAGGAGGTTTACTTTTTCTTTGTCGCCGGATTGTAGGGCTATTCGTATGTTGGCAGTGGGATAGGTGCCTATCGGAAGCAGTCCGTTCGCTCCGTGGCTGTATTCTTTAGCCATCCATATTTGCCGCAGACCGGAAAGCTTGCTTTCTACATCGATCTCTCCATCACGGCATGTGAAGTCGTCAGCCTCAGGATCTTTGTCAATAAGTGGAATAAGCATAATTATTTGTCTCTGTAGATGATTGATCGGGCAGTGGATGGGGCGAGGAAAAATTCCGGAGCTCCGGAGAAGATTGCCACAGAGACGGCTTTGATTTTTGGGTCGGTGGGGAATTGCTTGCGCACCTCTTTGTATTTATCGTAGAGTGCAAGATACATCCTGCGGCGTTCTGGGTGCATCCCTGAGATTGATTCAGGGTCTTTCTCAATTTTCGACATCACGTCGCGGGCTCTGTCCGGATCTACCCAGAAGCGTGATGTCGGTGTTTTGATGGCTTGTTTGAGAACGGAATCGCTTGTGGAGTAGATACCTTGATTGAAAAATGCCGTACGGAATTCGGCGTTTCTTTCAGCATAACAGTCGCTGGTGCTTCCTTTCTTTTTCATATGATTTGCTTGTTTATATTTCTTGGATGCAAAAGTAATATACAGCAAAACATATAACAAAATAAAATATGTTAATAAATGCAAATGACACTGCCTGATTTAGGCAGTGCAAAAAAGGCGATCCCACAAAGGGATCGCCATAAATTTCGCTTATAATTGGATCGTCAATTGTTCGACTTAAAAAGTCGTAGGAGTTCGCCAATCCATAGCACTATGGATGTGGATCCGATGATGATCAGCCAATCTTCGAGGCGTAGGGGAGTGACGTTGAAGAATTCACCACCTACTGATACAATTGCAATCTGGCCTACAAGAATAGCCAATGCAATCACGACAAAGCCGCTTGCACCCTTGAAATGGAAAGCGCTACGTCCTGTCTGGAAGGCACGTGCGTTGAACATATTCCAGAACTGCAGGAAGACAAACAGCGTGAAGAACATCGAGAGCTCATATGGAGTCAGGGTCGCAACTCCGGGATCAGTAGTCTGCGGGATGAAGGAGAATATCTGAGTCATTGACTCTACAGAGTAATGCTCAAAGATATACAGGATACCAAGCAGGACAATAAAGAAAATACCTCCAACCCCAATAATGGAACGCCACATCGGACGGTTGATGATAAATGCTTCGCGAGAGCGAGGCTGATCTTTCATCACACTTGCCGAAGGAGGCAAGGAAGCAAGAGCCATAGCTGCAAAAGTATCCATTATCAGGTTGACCCAAAGCATCTGGGTGACGGTAAGCGGAGACTCAGTGCCCATAAAAGCACCGGCAAGCA
>CAYNEZ010000104.1:0-12032 GCA_964396365.1 uncultured Sangeribacter sp.
AGTTATGAAGAAAATTTTACTTATCGTGGCTCTCTCCCTCTCTTTAGGAATTGGAAATATAAACGCAGACGGCAATCATCGCGGCAACAATCGTGGTGGAAATAAGACCGAACAAAAACACGGTAACAACCGTCCCGGCAACGGTGGCAATCATAGCAACGGTTCTAAACCAGGGAATGGTAATAATCACAATAACGGACATAAACCAGGTAATGGTGGCAATCACAATAGCGGATATAAGCCCGGAAATGGAGGTGGTCACAATAACGGATATAAGCCTGGAAATGGAAGCAATCACAATGGATTCAAACCAGGAAATAGCGGAAATCACAATCCCGATTATCGTCCGGGAAATGGGGATGGTCCACATCACAATTATAGACCTGGGGTAGGAGCCGGTTATCGTCCATCCCGTCCTACACCTCCACCGCCTCACCTCCGCCCAGTACCACCGCGTAATCCCAGACCATTTGTACCCCCGATTCCTAATCCGAATCTTGCCTATGTAATTGGAGCTGCCAATGTAATATTCAATGGCTTGATTATGCAGAATGTCAGCATTCCAACCTTCCAAGTTCTTGATTACGGTTATGCACGCGATGCCTGGAATGTATACTATCTTGGTCGAGTCCTTCCTGGAGCTGACCCTGCGACATTTGAGATTCTTCCCAACGGTTATGCCCGCGATGCTTGGACACTCTACTACTACGGGCGCCCAATTTGATCATACAAAAATTATATATTCTCCGGTAGAAAAATCTGCCGGAGATTTTTTTTCATGATGCTATTGCATTAGATGTGAAAATTTATTAATTTTGTATCCCGTTATGAAGAAAGGATTCGACAACGACAAGTATCTTAAGATTCAATCTGAACATATTCAGGAGAGAATCGCTCATTTCGGAAATAAGCTCTATCTTGAGCTTGGTGGTAAACTTTTTGACGACTATCATGCCAGTCATGTGCTTCCGGGTTTCCAACCCGATAGTAAGCTCCGGATGTTTCAGCAACTGAAGGATCAGGCAGAAATAGTGATTGTCATCAGCGCCCTTGACATCGAGCGCAACAAGATGCGTGGTGACTTAGGTATTACCTATGACATGGATGTGATTCGTCTGCGCAAGGAATTCCAGAACCTGGGTTTTTACGTTGGTTCGGTATGCGTCACTCACTACAATGGACAGATAAGCGCCGACAAGTTCCGTTCCAAACTTGAGCGAATGGGCATCACCGTCTATTATCACTATATTATAGAGGGGTATCCGGCCAACGTTGATCTCATTGCTTCCGATGAAGGATTTGGACACAATGACTATATCAAGACATCGCGTCCTCTTGTCATCGTAACTGCTCCGGGTCCCGGAAGTGGCAAAATGGCAGTCTGCCTCAGCCAGCTTTACAATGAGAACAAGCATGGTGTGACAGCAGGATATGCCAAGTTTGAGACTTTCCCAGTGTGGAATCTGCCACTCAAACATCCGGTCAACATAGCGTATGAGGCTGCTACTGCTGATCTCAATGACGTCAATATGATCGACCCATTCCATCTTGAGGCGTATGGAAAAACAGCAATAAATTATAACCGTGATATAGAGATATTTCCTGTTCTCAACACTCTTTTTGAAGGAATCTACGGTAAGAACCCCTATAAGTCTCCGACAGATATGGGCGTAAATATGGTTGGTTTCTGCATCAGTGATGACGCTGTGTGTTGTCGGGCATCAAACAACGAGATCATTCGCCGCTATTTTACGGCTCTAAACAATATGGCGAAGGGTGATGATAACGAGTCGGAGGTAAACAAAATAGCACTCCTTCTTAAACAAGCAAAGATAGATGCCTCATACCGTCCTTGCATTGGGGCTGCCCGCGAACGATCAGAAAAAAGTGGTCTTCCTTGTAGTGCTATAACTTTGGCCGATGGTACCATAATAACTGCAGAGCAAAGTGAATTGCTTGGTCCGAGTTCTGCTCTAATACTGAATGTAGTGAAGCACCTTGCTGGTATTGACCATGACCTGAAACTGATTCCTCAAGAAATGATTGAGCCTATTCAGAATACTAAGACCACATATCTGAAAGGGCATAATCCACGTCTTCATAGCGATGAAGTTCTTGTGGCTCTTTCTGTTCTCAGCACTCATGATGAGAACTGCCGTAAGGCTCTCGAGACCCTTCCCGAACTCGATGGATGTCAGGCACATTCCACAGTGATGCTCGGAGAAGTGGATCATAAGATCTTCAAGAAACTCGGAATCAGTCTTACATGCGATCCGGCAAAGAAGAACTGATATGAGCAGAATAGATTTAGTGAGGCTTCGTAAAAGAGCCGGCATGAGCCAACGGGAACTTGCTGATCTTCTTCAGGTTCGTCCTAGTTTCTTATCTGCAATTGAAAACGGAAAAAGTCGTATGCCCGAGGAAAAACTGGATAAGATTAAGGAAATTTTCGAACTAAATAGTTTGGATGATTATCTGATAGAGGAACACTCTGAGATGATTGTGCCCCCTCATACCCATACTATGGATCAAAATGATACTCTGGCTCAGCTTTTGAATCATTTTCATGATCTCGCTCATCAGAAAGAGAGGGAGCATCCTCATCAAGATCAGGAATTGTCAGAACGAATAGAATTTCTTTCAAAACGCAACGATCGACTCTCTGAGCGTGTTGATGATCTTCGGGAGGAAGTCGATACACTCCGGCAGGAAAACTTAAGACTAAAGGAACTCCTCCTCAAAAATGGTATCCAATACTGACTCAATACAAAACTTACTTCTTCTAATAAACCACATAAGGACGCACCCGCTGTGCGTCCTTTAATATAACCTGCTTGTAATTCTCGCTAATAATACAAGTTTTACTGATTTCTTACAGAAACGATATATTCATCACGACTTTCTGCAACAACCTCAGTAATATACCCCCATTTACTGATCATTTCAGCCAACACGTGCGCAGGAGGGAGATGATCGTGCTCCGCTTTCCTTTCATGATGGATGTTATTAATGAAATTTTCGTCGGATGGGAAAGCTATAACCACAACTCCATCAGGCTTCATATTCATCTTAAACAGCCATTCAATTGTATCTGCGGGGGCATGAAGGTGTGGATACACAGAGTAGAGCATCGCTATATCATATTTTCCAGGGATTTGTTCTTCTTCAAAATCTAATTTTAGAAACTCCACATTTGAAAGGTGTCCATATTTTTTTCGGGCGATAGCAAGCATCCCTTCAGAGAGGTCAATGGCAGTTATATGTCCTTCCGGTCCTACAATATCACTTAAATAAGGCAGCAAAACTCCGGTGCCGGTGCCAAGGTCAAGCACATACATCCCATTGGAGATAGGAAGTTCGCTCAGTATATGTTTGATTCTCTCTGGAGTGGAGCGTATTTCATTTTCATCCCACGACGGGGCAAGAGCATCAAAAAAGTCTATTTCGGATTGATTCATCTTTGATTAAGTGATTATTTTGTGAACTTTGTTGCAAAATTAACTAAAATTTGCTGAATAATCAAAAATTTTTATTAATTTTGCGCTCAAATTATAAATACAATTATAATAACCCAATTTTTATGAAGAAAAAAATATTGTATTTTCTACCTCTGGTGGTGACTGCTGGAGTGATGAATGCTTCTGAGGTTAGACGTGATACAGTAAGTCTACACGAGGTTGTGGTCACGGCACCATTGAAAACAGATGTAGATTTGATTCCTCTTAATGTCACGCAAGTTGATGCCGGTGAAATTGAGAAATCTGGTGAAAGTTCTCTTCTTCCAATACTTGTTAATAAAGTTCCAGGTCTTTTTGTCACAGAACGAGGATTTGCGGGATATGGTGTTTCCGGGGGTAGTGCCGGTACTGTCAATATTCGTGGTGTTGGTCAAGGTAATAAAGTTCTGTTTATGATTGATGGTCAACCACAATGGGCTGGTGTATTCGGGCATAGCCTTGCCGATACATACGTAGCTAATGGCGTTGAGAAAGTTGAAGTGGTCAAAGGTCCGTCTTCTCTTCTGTATGGTTCAAATGCTATGGGAGGATCAATCAACATTGTCACCCAGACCCAAAAGAAGGATGGTCTTACGGGCCGAGCTCGAGCCATGTTTGGATCATATAGTACTCAAAAATTTGCACTATCTTCAGGCTACAAGAAAGACAAGTTTTCTGCAACTCTTTCAGGTCAGCTTGACAGAAGCAATGGCAACCGGGCAGGAAGTGCTTTCTGGCTTGCCAATGAATTTGCTCAACTCAAATATGCAGCCTCTAATCATTGGAATGTAGCTGGAATGCTCGATATGACTCAAAGCCATGCCAATAATCCGGGTACTCTTCAGGATCCTTTGGAGAATATGTGGACAGATATTTTCAGGGGTACTGGAGGATTGTATATCAAGAATATATATGATAAGTATGATGGTGGTGTGCAAGGATATATAAATTGGGGACGTCATAACCTCGATGATGGCAATGCACCAGGAGCTACTCCGCGTGACTACCTGTTTCATTCTACCGACTACAATATGGGCTTCACTGCATATGAATCATTTTATCTTTGGAATGCCAATGTCCTTTCTGCCGGAGTTGATTTCCAGCATTGGGGTGGTCATATATGGAATACTAATAAAGAGGATGAATCAATCCGCTCATCCGAGGCATCACACCATGTCAATGAGATAGCGGGATACGTTATGATGCAGCAGGGATTCTTCAATGATATACTTAATATCAATGGTGGAGTACGTCTGCAACATGGTTCGACCTACGGAAATGTTTGGGTGCCTCAAGCCGGTATCATTGTGAAACCCGGTCGTGCTTCACAGATAAAGGCATCATTCAGCAAGGGCTTCCGTTCGCCGAATATACGTGAGCTTTATCTCTATCCACCGGCAAATCCTGACCTTAAGCCGGAATATATGCTCAATTATGAAATTAGCTATCGTCAACATTTCCTTGATTATAACCTGATGCTTGGTGCCGCTCTGTTTTATATTGACGGTAAGAACATGATTCAGACTGTCCGCGTTGACGGACGTCCGCGCAATATAAACACTGGAAAGTTTAAAAACAAAGGTTTTGAGATAGAAGCGGCATATCGAATTCTGACAAATCTTCAGGCAAGTGCTTCATGGTCTTATCTTCATACTGATTCGGAAAATCTTTATTCTCCCAAAAACAAGCTATGTGCCGATGTGACATACTCACCCGGGGACTTCAGTTTCACTCTTGAGGATCAAAGTATTTGGAGCATGAAGAATGGAAATCCTGACGGGTCGACAGAAAGCTATACGCTTGTAAATTTCAGAGCTGCTTATACTCTCAATTCTGCCTCGGCAGTGCCAGTAACACTTTCTGTAAAGGTTGATAACATAGCAAATAAGCATTATCAGATCATCTACGGATGTCCGATGCCCGGCACTACAATCATGGGAGGCGTTGAGTTCAAGTTCTAACCGATTCCTATTCTTTAAGATATTATGAAAGCGCGTCTTTCATTGCTATATTTCCTTCAATTCGGGGTATGGGGATGCTATCTGACATGTTTTGGACAATTCCTTGGATCCGGAGGAATTGGCAGCAAGATTGCATGGTTCTATGCTGCCATTGGTCTTGTGTCGATCATTACCCCATCGCTCTTGGGACGCCTTGCCGATAGGACAGGGCGTCCTGAGAGACTTTTAGGCCTATGCCATTTTGCAGCTTCAATCGTTATGTTTGCAATGTGGCGATATGGTATGACTCATTCATACCTGGAGTTTGGAGAGTTCTATCCGTTATATCTTCTATTTCTTGCCTTATATATGCCGACTATGGCGCTTGCAAACACTGCAACGTTTGGATTGTTGACTCATAGTGGCCATAATACTGTGACTTCATTTCCTACAATTCGTATATGGGGTACAGTTGGTTTTGTAGCTGCTATGTGGTTTGTCAATTGCGCTTATTGGCATGATGGAGCATTGGGTTTTTCATTCAGCGATGAAGGACAAGTGGGACATTTACGTTTCCAGTATAATTCCATGCAGCTAATGTGTAGCAGTATTATGGGATTATTGTGCTCTATTTATTCCTTTTCCTTACCTTCTCTGAAACTTTCTGAAAGATCATCGGATGATTCTCCATCTGTCAGGATATCATTGTGTGAATCATTAAAGATAATGTTTGGCAAACGGGAAATAGGCATATTTTTGATATTTGTAATATTATCAGGGGTGTGTCTTCAGATATCTAATGGGTTTGTAACTCCATTCATAACTCATTTCACAGGAATAGCGGAATATGCAAATTCGTTTGCTTCAGGGAATGCCACGATGCTTTTCTCCCTGTCGCAGATTGCAGAAGCTACCTGTATTTTACTTGTTGGTATTTCGCTTAAATGGAAAGGAATAAGGTTTGTCTATGCCATTGGTCTGCTTGCATGGGGATTGAGGTTTTTCATGCTTGGAGCTGGAAATCCAGGATCAGGATTATGGCTTTTGATAGGATCGATGTTGATATATGGCATAGCATTTAATTTCATTACGATAGCAGGACATCTATATATTCAGCAGGTGGCTCCCCAAAATATGAAAGGATTTGCTCAGGGATTGATGATGTTTATGAGTAATGGCATTGGGGCTACTGTCGGCACATTGGTAGCAGGTGGAATCGTGAATAGATGGTGTAGGTGGGAAATGGTATCGTTGCCTGGATCGAATATGCCGATGCGATTGTTTATGGGAGAGTGGGAATATCCATGGATGATATTCGCAGCCTATGCTTTCGTTGTTATGCTAATGTGGCTCATCTTCTTCCGCCATAAAACGAAACAGACTCAAACTAAGTAATAGAGTATGCTCATTAAGTAATAAAATAATTAGATAAAGATATGAGAAATAAGATATTTTTGTTATTTTCTGCAATGATAATGTTGATAGGATGTAATACAAAGTCTAATAAAATAGAATCATCTGGATATGTTTTGACAGTTTCAGATTCCATCTCAGAAGCATTAGATTATCAACTATCACATTATCCATCATCTCAATATCGAGATGTTTACAAGAATTTCATGCAGGATTTCTTTGGGCCAGGACATATCCTTGCTGACACAGCAGCTTCAGGACGTTATTTGCGCCATGAACTTGCTGAAGAGGGGCCATTTGAAGGACCACTGTATGAAAAGACCGGTTTTAGAGGAAATTTCTATAGAGTGAATCTTTCTGTAATTAAGGACAGTGTAGTGCCCTATGATTTATTTTTCAATACATTTGTAGAGAGTGTACAGGGCATAACTCCTCCATCAGGGGAGGAGTGGATGAAAACATGGGGTATTATTGACAGCGTCATCATTGATAAAGGTATTCATTTCCCGGACGAGGAGATAGACCGCAGGGATCTCAAGAGGCAGTTTAGTGAAGGCAACTATATCGCCCATCATAGCCAACGATTTAACGATTCGGTTCATTTCCATTATCGTATCATTTCACGTGATAACTTCGAAAAAATTCTCCTCCCACTAATTAAATCATCTAAGTAAGCAAGATTTTTATTATTCTTCGCTCGACATAAAAAATTCAGAACCAATTGGTCCTGAATTTTTTTGTTACTTGCTGATCAATTGAAGGAATACTTCTCCGAGTGGCACCAGTAGATCATGTCCTTCATCATTCAGATGTGCTGTATCATTTGGCCCTTGAAAATACTTGTCTCGGAAGTCAGGATTGTTTACGTCTATAACTCCTAATGCAGCCATATCAAGAACTGGTATTCCTCGTTGTCCACAAGCCTTTATTATCTGCGTATTTACTTCTGTGAAACCAGGACGGTCAACAGCCCAGGGAGTGACAAAGGCCAAACGAGCTTTTGGAAATTTATTCTGAATACCATCAAGCAGACTGTCAAGTCCTGCACAGAAATCATTCCATATTTTGTTTTCTGAATCATTTTCAAGAAAACCAGTATCATTATGACCAGCTATTATCACAATATAATCAGCAGAATCTGGGATTTCAGTTTTATAACGTTCAGTCATTGCCGGTCCAAATCCGTCTTTTGTGCGGTCAAAGGCAATAGAACTTCCATTGCGACCGCAATTCACATAATTCATTCCAAGATTTGCGGCAGCCTTCGCATGCCATGTCTCTGATGCTGGACGACGATGATTTTTTACATAGCTGTCGCCAAGGAAAACGATGGTTTTTCCCAACAGATTATTCTCAGTTGCAAATGTTGTGAAGATGGTTGTTAAAGCTAAAATTACAATGATAATTTTTTTCATGCTGTCAAATATTAGGTTTTGTGGCATTTTGTATCTGAATTGAAGTAAGATAAGAACGCCTGGGGATTCATAATAGAGGTTTTATTTTTTTACAAAATTACTTTTGTAGTTTTTTTGTGATTTTTTAGGATGTACACTCCATGTGGAAGCGGAGCGGAGTTTTTATTCATTCGTTTCCCATTTAAATCAAATATATCAAACTTAGAATCATTTATTTCGATTGACTTGACATCGTTGGAATCCCATTCTCTGATATTCGAGAATCTATTCCAATAATTTTTTTCTAAGTATATGTCAATAGCACCTTCAGGAACGTTTAGTATACAGTTTTCATATACCTGATTAGTAAAAGTTGACCATTGAATATAATATGGATTTTTACAATTAGTATATATATTCTCTATTTCAGAGCAACCCCAAAAAGCATAATCTTCAATATATAGCATTTTGGAAAGTATTTTAACTTCTTTAAGACTCTCACACCATTGAAATGCTCCCTCATATATATCTATATATGGAGATGGGATTCGAATTTTTTCAAGAGAAGTACATATGGAGAAAGCTTCTTTACCAATTACTCCTAAAAAGTTTGGAAATTCTATTTCTTTAAGATTATAATTATTGCTAAATGCATATGGCCTTATTTCATAAACATTATCAGGTAAAACTAAATTCGCTAATGCGGTATAATAAAAGCATGAATCAGGAATTATTTCTAAATTCGAAGGAATAGTGAATTCCTTTAATGAACTGCAATGAGAAAAAGCTCCATTTCCTAAATATTCAATAGTGTCTGCCAAAATGAAGCTTTCAAGTTTCCAACAACTTTCAAAAGAATAATTACCGATTTTTTGAAGATTCTTTGAACCTTTGAATGATGATAAATTACCACACCCTTTGAACGCATAGTCTCCAATTGCTTTTATAGATTGTCCGCAATCGAAAGAATAAATTTTAGAACATTCACAAAAGAATTTTGATGGAATTGATTCTAATGAGTTTGGTAACTTTACATTTTGTAAAGATTCACAATAAGCAAACATTTCATTTCCTAAAATTAAATCTGTGTCAGGAAAAGATACAGATTTTAAATGATTACAATTTATAAAAGCACCATTACCTATAATTTGAACTGAAGATGGAATGTCCAAATCATTAATTCCACTGGCGAAAAAAGCTTCTTCTCCGATAATACTTAATTTTTTAGGGAAGTGAATATTATCCAATATTATACACATTTTGAAGGCTCTGTCACCTATTCTGTATAAATTTTCAGGAAGTGAAACCGTATTAAGTTTTTCACTGCCTGCAAATGCATTTTCTCCAATTTCAACTACACTGGATGGAATCTCAAAGTGTGAATATTCTTTCCCAATTGGATAAGCAATGAGCTTCGACATGTCTTTGTTATAAAGAACCCCATCTTGAGAAAATAATATAGGATTATCTTTATCCACATTAATAGAATTTAATCTTGGACAGTCGTCGAAAATAAGTTCACCAAATTCGTTGACAGATTTAGAAATTACGACATCATTAAGAGACATGCACCCATAAAAAGCATAGTTTCCAATTGACTTGAGTTTAGAAGGCAAAATCATAGATACAATGCCACTACAAGCGAATGCATATTCCTCTATTGATATTACACTTTCTGGAATAGTTAGACTTTTAAGCTTTGTACATCCATAAAATGAATGATCTCCGATAACAGTAACAGACTCAGGAATTGTAACAGATGTAAGAACGTAATGACAACTCTCCATAGCATATCTACCAATTGCAACCACAGTGTAGGTTTTACCTGCGTATTGAACTTCAGAAGGTATATGCAAGTCTTGGGAGTCATAATTCGTGATTCTCTTTACTTCGCATGTATGTGAAGTATGATCCAAAATACTATATTCGATATCTTCATAACAGAAAGTATATTCAGCTTTCATAATTGCAAAAGAAATGCAAATAAAGATAATCACAAGAATCGATCTATGAGTTTTCATCTGAATTGCTGGTTAGTTGGAGTTAAATCTCTATATTTTGAAGTCGTTTAAACTTATTTACGAATAATAAAAATTACAATGAAGAGTTAAAGAGATTCTTTTTATTAATCTTCCGCCATCTTTTGGCTCGTCATTTTCGTTTCTTAAGGAAACTCGTCGATTTTAATTCGGCGTATTTTCCTTCATTCATCAGTCACGATGCCCGACTCCTTCTTCGTGAAGAAAAACCCGCTCGAAAACCTGACGAAATATTAATAAAAAATATGTTTAAACAACTTCATTTTCAAAATTACAAAAAATTATTAGATAAATCAAGAAAAAATATATTTTATGTAAGACTTGTTATTCCTCCACAATAAAAGAGATACTCGAATTTATACTTCTTTCGGGTTCTTTAGGCGGGAAGGATATTTGTACAAGTATCGTAACCAATGGCAATATTCTTGCAAAGGTTATTGTAGCTCTTTTACAAGAGTACTGTGATATATAGCAGCCCTAAACTGCGGAGTTTTATTGGTTCATGACCATATAACTCCATATATCAACTAAATATTTGTTCTTAGCATTTGAACTAAGTAGAAAAATGGGTAGTTTAGGTGATTCGCATAAGGGATAATCGAAATTTTTTCATTAAATTTGTAAAAAAAATTACAGTTATGAAAATTAAAACTATCAAGGCTGCCATAATAGGGGCACTGGTTGCAGTTACAGGGATGTGTGCATGCTCGTCAAAATCAGGAGAGAGCAAGGCAGAAGATTCTTCCAATGGCAAATCAATCATATGCTATTTCTCTGCAAGTGGAGTGACAGCTAAAGCTGCTCAAAGAATAGCTGATATTACGGGATTTCCTGTTTATGAGATCAAGCCCGAAGTTGTTTATACTGCAGCTGATCTCGATTGGCGGGATTCTCTTTCTCGAAGCTCTGTAGAAATGCATGATTTCTCTATCCGTCCGGCTCTTAAGGATTCTATCACAGATCTTTCGGAATATTCGGTTGTATTCCTCGGTTATCCCAACTGGTGGAACACTCATCCGACTGTAATCAACACGTTTATCGAGTCAAATGATCTTAAGGGAAAGACAATAGTTCCTTTTATGACTTCTGGCGGGAGTAATATTATCAATAGCGAGCAAAAGCTTCGAGAGCAGTATCCGGACCATACATTTGCCAAAGGTTTGCTCATGAACGATGTTTCTGACGAAGATATTGAAAAATGGGTAAAAGAAGTCGAAAAATAAGACTTTAAGAAATAATTATTTCATTACGATTACTAAGGAATGCTTTTACGAGGGACACGAGTGGATCGTGTTCCTCAGTTGTTGGATGAACTTATCAGCTTGCTCACGAGTAGTAAACCGATATATGGTGCCAGAATATTTGGATAGTAATTGGTTGATGAGAGGGAGGCGATCAGTTGGGAAATTGAGGATCCATTGGCGGAAGTCTTCGTCGAGTACTGTGTCATGCCAGGGCATATCAACTCGTTCATGATTAAGTCGCTCTATGGCACCAGCGAGACATACGTCAACCGGGATGTCGAAGAAAAAGACAGTGTCTGCTTCTTTTAGACGCATAGGCAAAGTACGAGTATAATTACCATCTATTATCCAAGAATTCCTCATTAGAATTACTTCAAGTCTCTCATCAAATTCTTCAGGTGGGAGAGTGGTTCGGTCGGGACGGTGCCAAATCATGTCAAGATAATATAAGGGAAGACCAGTCTTTTCTGCAAGTTTCCTTGCAAAAGTACTTTTCCCTGCTCCC
>CAYNEZ010000105.1:0-11916 GCA_964396365.1 uncultured Sangeribacter sp.
TTCCGTGAGAAATTTCCGGCATTCCGGGATGCGGATTCTTTTAAAATTATGATAAATGATAAATTATGAATTATGAAGTTGTTTCGACTTATTTCCGAATACAAAATTAACTAAAAAATATTAAAATAAAAATTCTTTTTATTAATCTTCCGCCATCTTTCCGGCATATTTTCCTTCATTCATCAGTCACGATGCCCGCATCGCTCCTTCTTCATGAAGAAAAATCTGCTCGGAAACCTGACGAAATCTTAATAAAAAAATAAGTCGAAACAACTTCTATAAATTTTCATTTTGAAGAAATGAAATGAACCAATGTAATGGTGAAAGTGTTTAAATATTGAAAAAAATCAGTATTAGTCTTAAGTCTTGAATTCTTAGTTTTAAGACTTGAGGCTTAAGAATAAAGGAAACATTAATCTTAAATATAAAAATTATGGAAACATTTGAAGAAATAATCCAATCTCCGACACCTGTCCTCGTGGACTTTTTCGCAACTTGGTGTGGCCCTTGCCGCATGATGCACCCCATCCTTGAAGAACTTCATGAGAAGATGGGCGATAAGGTAAGAATCATCAAGATCGATATTGACAAGAATGAGCAGCTTGCTGCCAAATATGTAGTTCAGTCAGTCCCAACGCTGATGATCTTCAAGAATAATAAGCTTGAATGGCGTGGAGCCGGTGTGCATTCCGCAGCAGATTTGCAGAGATTGCTTGAAGCATACCTCTGATCTTAATGATAAATGATAAATTATAAGTGATAAATTAGATAGATTGCTTGTTTATCAATAATATAACCCCGAACTTTTTTAAGTTCGGGGTTTATGTGTTATTTGAAGGAGTCGGGGAGGTCGTTTTCGTAGAGGACTGTATCGCCGGGAGCGAGAATCTTTGCAAGGAGAGTCTGGGAGTCGGCAAAGGTGTCTACTATATGGAGGTTTTTCTCATCGAAGTCCGTTGATCGGATACCATCAACGAGAGCATTGCGGTTATATGCACCTACGATGACAGCCACATCTAATTTCTCGCCGATTTGCTTTCCAAGTTCACGGTTGAGAGTTTCCTGTTCACTTCCAAGTTCTATCATTCCCGGAGTAACGATGATGCGTTTTCCATCCTTAAATTGCGACAGAACATCAACTGCCATACGAGATCCTGAAGGATTGGAATTGAAAGCGTCGTCGATGATAGTCACGCCACCGGGAGTCCGCTTTACGTTGAGACGATGCTCAACCTGATCAATGGAATCAACAGCACGTCTAATTTCATCCGGAGTCAACCCAAGATGCAGAGCAACTATTACTGCTGCAACCAGATTGGAAATATTGCATTCTCCTACGAGGCGGGTATGAAGTTGAAGTCTTGTCCCATCTTTTCCTTCTACAGTGAAATCAGTGCCATCAGGAGTGTATTTGACATCAGTTGCAATATAATCACATCCTTTGGTATCTGCTACTCCATAACGAACCACCTCAACATTATTGACCGGGCGGTTGGCACACCATTCGAAGTCATTGTTGATTATTCCGAATCCGTCGGAGGGAAGGGCATCAATAAGTTCAAATTTTGTCTTTTGTACATTTTCGATGCTCTTGAATGATTCAAGATGCATGGGCCCTACAGCGGTGACAATACCAATCTGAGGATTTACCATATCGCAAATCTCCTTGATATCGCCAATTTGCTTGGCCCCCATTTCGCAGATGAAAACCTCATTGTATGGCTTCATCATCTCCCGCACCGTACGGATAACTCCCATAGGGGTGTTGTAGCTCCCCGGAGTCATCAACACGTCATATCGCTCCGATAGAATACGCTGAAGATAGTGTTTTGTAGATGTCTTGCCATAGCTTCCAGTGATGCCGATGATCTTAAGACCGGGCATGCTCTGCAGGATTGATACTGCTTCGTTGCGATACTTCGCATTTATTGATGCTTCCACAGGTTTCAAGACCCAGACAGCTAGGATTGCGATGGCCCAAGAAAAAATGCATAAGAAGAGTATGGCCCCCAAGCTGAGTTGACCTCCCGTATAGTAAAGGAAAGCGTCATTTCCACCTCGCCCCACCGTAAGGATCACTGCAAGAGAAAAAGCTATGGCAAAGACAGCACATACACTATAGATACGTTTTACTCGCGGAGTGAAGACAAGCGGTTTCTTGAATTTCTTACGTAGCATGACTATTGCCTGGATGCAACAGGTGGCAGCCACGATAATTGCATTGAGAGCAGGAGTAAGCAATGTAGAAAAGAGCAAGAAAAGCACGCCTACGTTCACAAGGCGAGAAGCAGAAGATATATCGCCGGAACGGTTAAGCCATTTCCAATAGCGGTCTATGCGATAGCTATTCTGCTGGAGCATATGGATATCGTGGCGGAAATTCAGAATCATATATAATCCGCATATCACGAGGATAATTATAGAAAAAGCGTTCACTTTTTTAGAGTTAAAGGTTTAGATGTTGAAGAAAGAACTTACTACGGCTTTGAAGCCGAAGGGATTGTCGAGGAAGGAATAGTGTCCGCAACCCGGGAATGAAACAAGGCCTGCATCCGGAATAAGCTCCTTCATGGTCCGGGCATCAGAAAGGGGTGTGGCTGTGTCGTCTTCACCCCAAACGAGAAGAACCGGAGCCTTTATTGATGGCATTGCATATTTCAAATCTTCATTGACGCATTTGCTCATTATAGCACGCATGCGCGGAGAAGAGTTCCGATAGTCTGCCGATCCTTTTTTTCCACGAAGTTTATCTACTATCTCCGATCCTTTTTTCTTGCCACAAAGAAGCATTACTGTATTCTTCATAGCCTTGAAGGAATAAACTTTCCAATAGTATGAGAGACTTCTTTTAGGTTTTATGCCGGCAGAATCAACGAGCAGTACCTTATCAACACCCCCTCTCGAACTGAGCAGGATGCTGATGCGTCCGCCGAAGGAATGTCCCACAAGTGAGGGACGAACGAGTCCAAGTCTCGAAATGAATTTCTCTATCATAGACGTGAAGTCATCTACTCCCCATATGGCAGGAGGTTCAGAGCTCTTTCCATGTCCTGGAAGGTCGATATTTAAAACCCTCATCTTGCCCTTGAAAATGTTTTCGATAGATGCAACGGTATCGACATTACATCCCCAACCATGCATTATGATTACAGGGAGAAGATTTTCTTCTCCGGAATCACGATAATGAAGACTTACGCCATCAATTTCGATTGTTTTATCCATAAATATTATTTAAGGAATCTTTTTGTAAGATCTCCGTAGGCATCAATGCGGCGGTCGCGTAGGAATGGCCACCACTGTCTGACGTTTTCTGAGCGGTTAAGATCTAATACTACTATTTCTTCTGCAGACTTGTCTTCAGGAGCAAGATAAAGGAACTCTCCTTGAGGTCCGGCAACAAAACTTGACCCCCAGAAATCGATTCCGGATGAAACTCCGGACAAGTCTTCCTCAAATCCTACTCGGTTGACACTGATTACCGGTAGTCCATTGGCAACCGCATGTCCGCGTTGCACTGTGATCCAGGCTTCACGTTGACGTTTTTTCTCATCTTCAGGATCATCCGGGTTCCATCCAATTGCAGTAGGATAGATAAGCATATCCGCTCCGTCGAGTGCCATAAGGCGTGCAGCTTCAGGATACCATTGGTCCCAGCATACGAGAACGCCAAGTCTCCCTACCGATGTATCTATAGGGTGAAATCCCATATCGCCAGGAGTGAAGTAAAATTTCTCATAGAATCCGGGGTCATCAGGGATATGCATCTTACGATAGCATCCGGCAACACTTCCATCTGACTCGAAAACCACTGCTAAATTATGATATAGACCCGGGGCTCGACGTTCGAAACCGCTTGCTACGAGCACGATGCCATTTTCTCGTGCTGCTTGGGAATAAACTTCGAAAAATTCTCCCCGGGGGGATTCGGCATACCGAAAATTTTCCACGTCCTCACATTGGCAAAAATACAGCGAGTCGTGAAGTTCGGATAGCACCACCAGCTTCGCGCCATCTTCAGCAAGACTGCGGATTGCTGAAAGGTTGCGGGCTCGATTTTTAGCAACATCCTCAGTAAATGAATGTTGAACTATTCCGACTTTTAGATTATTGGTATTCATGAGTTTTCAAGTTGTCTGGTTTTCAAATTGAAGAGCGTTTAGGATACCTGCAGGTATCTGCATTGTAGCACAATGCAGCGAGCCGTGCTGACGAAGGAGAGTGCGGCAGTCAACTCCTATTACCTTATGCTCGGGGAATGCAATCCGGATGGTGCGCATCGCAAGCTCATCTTTATCCGGTTGGGCATATGTGGGCATAAAGATGATTCCATTTGCCACAAGGTAGTTGGCATACGTAGCCGGGAGTCGGCTCCCATCTTCATCAAGCACAGGATCGGGCAACGGAAGCTCCACAAGATTATAGGGATTTCCTTCTGCAGTGCGGAAGAGTGTAAGTTGCGCACGCATCGCGAGAAGAGATTCAAATTGAGGATCATCGAAATTTTTTGTGCCTGTAAATACGATAGTATCATTGGGCGCAAGACGAGCAAGCGTATCGATATGTGAATCTGTGTCATCCCCTTCCAGACTTCCATGATCGAGCCACAATACATGATCAGCCCCAAGGCGTTGGAGAAGCTCATTGTTGAGTTCCCCCTTTGTCTTTCCTCCATTGCGGTTAGGGCTCTGAAGGCATTTTGAAGTGGTCATAATTGTCCCGTTGCCATCTGATTCTACCGATCCTCCTTCCAGCACGAAATCACGTTCGTTACGATAGGTGAGAGGCTGGAGCAGACCCCGGTTGTTGAGGTTGAGATTGACAAGATTGTCTTTGTCGGCGGCAAATTTCAATCCCCATGCGTTGAATCCGAAGTCAAGGGCACGAAGACGGTCGTTTCTCATTGCGGTCAGCATTCCGTAGTCGCGTGTCCAAGTATCATTATACTCCATCGCAATGTATGAAATAAGTTCTTGATCGCAATCTTTCATTATTTCCTTTGCTTCTTCAATATCCGGGCAAAGAAGAGCAACCTTTATCCCTTCTCCGGTGATTGCCTTTGCAAGGCGACGATACTGGTCGATGGCCTCCGTAAGAATATAGGCCCAGTCTGTATCTTTATTTGGGAGAGCAAGCAAGATATATTCCACAGGCTCCCACTCGGCTATGAATCTGATGTCTGACATTTCTTATTTAACTGCTTTCTTCCCCTTCCAGGGCATTTATACTGCAAAAATAATAAAAATAATTCGAGTTATACCTTTATATTGCGCATTTTTTGCTAAATTTGTAAAATAAACCATAAGAACACATATGAAACATCACAATACAGCGGAAGAATTTGCACATGCAAAAGCCGAATGCAGGGATTTATTCGAGAAAAAATTGATGGACTATGGCACTTCCTGGCGCATAATGCGCCCGATGAGCCTTACCGACCAGATCATGATAAAAGCCATGCGCATCCGCAGCATTGAGGATAAGGGTGTGGCGCTTGTAGATGAGGGGATTCGTCCGGAATTTATCGGGATTGTCAATTATTGTGTCATGGCTTTGATTCAGCTCGAACTTGGTCCGGGAGAGAATCTTGAGGCTGAAGAATGCATGCGTTTATATGATGAAAAACTTAATTGCGCAACCCGATTGATGGAGAATAAGAACCATGACTATGATGAGGCTTGGCGCCATATGCGTGTCAGCAGTTTCACAGACATCATTCTCCAAAAACTTATGCGCACTAAGGAAATTGAGGGGCATGAGGGCAAGACAATCGTGAGTGAAGGCATAGATGCCAACTACATGGATATGATCAACTATGCCCTATTTGCGCTTATTAAGACAAATCCTGCGTATGAGTGATGACAAGAAAGATACTTCCGTACGGAAGACCCCATTGGGAATTGAAAAAAAGTTCGATAAGTTTGGGGTCTGGCTCGATCGGTCATGGGCTCTTCGTAAAGCCAATCCCGTACTTGACAAGTATCCAAAGGCACTTCTCATTCTTACGTGGATAATGCGTATAGTAGTGGGGGGAGTCTTTATTGTCTCCGGCCTAAGCAAAGGGATAGATCCGTGGGGTACTTATTACAAGATGGCGGAGTATCTCACCGCCATGTATATTCCTATAGTGGAATGGGGGAATACAGTGCTTGCATTGGCTTTCATTCTGTTTTCGTCTGAATTTATCATTGGGGTGTCGCTTGTGCTTGGGTGCTACAGGAAAGCAGCTCCGATAATGGCGGCACTTTTCATGCTGGTGATGCTTCCGCTGACCCTTTGGATCGCCATTGCAGATCCGGTGGCAGATTGCGGATGCTTCGGTGATTTTTTGATCGTTTCAAATTGGTCTACCTTCATAAAAAACTGCTTGATATCCATAGCCGTCGTATGGCTATTAAAATTCAATACCAAAGCCCGGAGCCTGATAGCCCCTTATGCCCAGTGGCTTGCAACTGTAGGAATGGCAGCCTATATAGTGACAGTGGGCTATATAGGCTATTGGCAGCAACCGACACTCGACTTTCGTCCTTATAAAATCGGCACGCAGCTTTTTGCAGAAGAAGATATCCCTGAATTTGAGCCGAGATATCTTTTCGTCTATGAAAAAGATGGAGAGATCAAGAAATATGGAGAAGATGATTTGCTTCCTGATGAAGAGGATGGATGGAAATTCGTCCGCAGGGAGGAGTTGCCATTTGAGAAGAATATTCAGTCTCCAGTTGGCTTGAAGAATGACAAGGCAGATTTCAGGGTCTGGAGTGAAGGTGGAGATGAAGATGTCACAGAGTCTCTCAGTGGCTATGATAAGCAACTGATGCTTTTGGTGCCGGACATAAATACTCTTTCAATGGCAACAAGCTGGAAGATCAATCGGCTTTACGATATGTCGAAGGCTGATGATATGGAGTTTTTTGCTGTTGTCGCAGGGAGTCCGGATGCCATTGAGGAATGGCGCGACTTATCTTCGGGGCAGTATCCAATATATACAGCTGAAGACACTTCAATCAAGGAGCTTGCACGAGGCAATCCGGCATTAGTGAGTCTTGAAAACGGACGTATAATCTGGAAGTCGGCATTAAGTGCACTTGTCCTTGATGATGAGGCAGAAGATGATGTGGAGATAAGCACTTCACCGGTTGGTATGGGAATGACAGGCAAGGAAGCCCTTGTCGACTTAAGTCTGATACTCTTGTCTTTCTTAGGGGCACTGGTGCTCCTTTCTATGGTAAGAGCCCATTTTGGATTCGGAAATAAATCTTGAAAACTTTCAGTCGCGGCGTTCCTTTCTGGATGCATCTATGCGCAAAAGAATGAAAAGAAGTATAGTGAAGCTCCAAAGAGCGGATCCTCCATAAGAAAAGAAGGGGAGCGGTATGCCTATGACGGGGCAAAGCCCAATCACCATGCCAATATTTATGCATAGGTGGAAGATCAGATAAGACACCACGCAGTAAGCATAAACTCTTCCGAAAGGAGTACGCTGACGTTCGGCTATGTGGATGATGCGAAGAATGAGAGCCAAGAACGCGATGAGGACGGCGCTTGAACCGGCAAATCCCTCTTCCTCCCCGATAGTGCAGAAAATGAAGTCGGTATGCTGTTCCGGAACATATTTAAGTTTTGTCTGGGTGCCATTGAGAAATCCTTTTCCTGTCATCCCTCCTGATCCGATCGCTATCTTCGATTGATTTACGTTGTAGCCCACTCCACGCGGATCGTCAACTATCCCAAGAGCTACTTTGATACGCATCTGCTGATGCGGTTCAAGAACGTGTCCAAAAACGTAGTTTACCGAAAAAAGAAACATTACTGAGGCAGCTGCGAAAATTATAGTCACTACATATCGCTCGATCTGATGGCGATACATAGCTATCGAGACATAGATCAAGGCAGCCACAATGATTCCGATGAAATACCATGTGCCGGGCACATTGATTCCTGAAAGAACTAATGCTGTGACAATAAGTCCGCTTCCGGTGAATCCAATCAGCACATTTCTTGAAACGATGGCATCCTTACAATAAAACAGCAGCATGCAGCAGAATACAGCGATGATCATGCAGAACACGACGAATTCTCCTAACGGCATTCCGAGCAGAAGAGGCTCAGCAAATTTCACAGCCACCACGAAATATGTAATGGCACATATGGCTGAGAAAAGTACCATACCGCTCATACCTTCGCGATAAAGTACGAAAAAGAGAGATATGTAGACGAGGGCTGATCCCGTCTCATGTTGGAGAAGAATGAGAGTGACAGGGATGAAAATTATGATGAGTGCCCTGAAGTAGTTGCTTATCTTCTGATTAAGATTGAAATTGTAAGAGTTGAAGAGTTTTGCCAATGCCAATGCCGTGGCAAACTTTCCAAACTCGGCAGGCTGTAGGCTGACCGGACCAAGCACCAGCCATGACCGAGAGCCCTTGATGTCAGGAGCAACAAAGATTGTCACTACCATTATCAATAGAACACATATATAGACCGGATAGGCATACGTTTCATATATCCTGTAGTCGAAGAGCAAGATAGCGCATCCGATCACGATCGAGAGCCCTATCCAGAGAAACTGCTTACCGGAAAACTCATTAAAATCAAACATACTTGCCCGGTCAAAATCATAGCTTGCCGCGTAGATACTGACCGCCCCGGCTATCACAAGAATCAGATATAATATTATAGTAGGCCAATCAAGCCATCGGAACACCGAGGTGTTGGCATCAATGTTCTTTGACTCCACTTGAAATGATAGTATTAGCGTTCAACATTCGTTCTTCTAAATATTTCCTGCCCGGAGCTATTGATCCGTTGAGGTATTTCTCTATGATAAGACTTCCTATAGGGACGCCGTAAGTGGCTCCGAAGCCTGCATTCTCCACATATACAGCTACCGCGATTTTAGGATTGTTGAGAGGCGCAAACCCCATAAAGACAGAGTGGTCCTTGCCTCGCGGATTTTGAGCCGTACCTGTCTTGCCACAGACATCAAGCCCCGGCAGGTTAGCAAGTCGGCAGGTGCCGCCGAGCACTGCCATTCTCATGCCCTCAGCTATTTGCTCATAATATTCTTTCTTGATGGATGGTTTCCTTTTTTCGTGATATTTGGGATCAATGACTGTATCGCTGATCTCTTTGACCACGTGAGGAGTGATAAACCAGCCCCGATTGGCAATCGTAGTGGCGAGATTAGCAATCTGAAGTGGAGTAGCAGTCACTTCACCCTGTCCGATAGAAATGGAAATAATAGAATTGGCTCTCCAGTTGCTTCCTCTGAAAGAATTACTGTAATATTCAGGATTAGGAATAAATCCACGGCTTTCAGAAGGAAGGTCAACACCGAGGCGATATCCATATCCCATCTCCACCATATAGTTTTTCCATTTTTCTAACTGAGCAGATGGTGTGCTTCCTTTTTTATCTATAAAGTTTTTCAGTCCCCAGCAGAAATATGCATTGCAGGAGGTAGCGATTGCCGGTTTTAGAGGAAGGGGAGATCCATGGGAGTGACATCCCACCCGAATACCGTTGACATATCCATGATAGCAAGGAAACGCAGTGGAAGGAGTGATGGTGCCTTCTTGAAGGAATATGAGTCCTTGGGTTGGCTTGAATGTTGATCCGGGAGGGTACATTCCTTGGAGTGCCCGGTCGTAGAGTGGCTTTAATTTGTTGGAGACAAGTGATGCATAATTTTTACCACGGTTTGAGCCGACAAGCAGAGAGGGATCATATGTTGGAGAAGATACCATACATAATATTTCTCCGGTCTGCGGCTCGATCGCCACTATGGCACCAATTTTTCCTTGCATCAGCTGCTCTCCATATTCCTGGAGGTCCATGTCGATGCTAAGGGTAAGATCGCGCCCTGCGATGGGGATTACGTCATGAATGCCATCTTCATATTTGCCTTTGATACGTCCGAGGGCATCTTTCATCAGTATTTCAACACCCTTTACTCCACGAAGATGCTGTTCATAGCTTTTTTCCACCCCAAGGTCGCCGGTGTAATCTCCACTTCTGTAATAATGGTCGTTTTCCACGTCCTTAGCGTTCACCTCACGGATATTGCCAAGGACATTGGCAGCAGAGTGGGAGGCATATTCCCTGACGTTGCGCTTTTGCACGTAGAAGCCAGGGAAAAGATAAAGCTTTTCCTGCAGTCTGCCGTAGTCTTCCTGAGAGAGATGCGACATCAGTTTTTGGGGCGTATAGGCTGAATATCCCGGGTTTTTACGGGGATTCTTCATATCTGCCCATTTGCTCATCAGTTCTTCCTTGGAAATATTGAGCACACTGCAAAGGCCCACAGTGTCAAATTCATTCCCAAGATCTTTAGGAATGAGCATTACATCATACTCCGGTTGGTTGAGCACGACGAGTTTGCCGTTTCGGTCATAAATCAGACCTCGCGACGGATAAAGCACCTTTCGGAAAAATGCATTAGACTCAGCATTCTCCTTGTATGTAGCGTCGCTGACCTGAAGATTGAAGAGCCTGATGAGAAATATAATCACAATGACGGTGATAAAACCGCCGATAACATATTTTCTTTTTTCTAATGAATAATCCTTAGCCACGGGGAAATGGATTAGTTTTTATACACCAATGAGTCGATTGCCAATATCATAAGAAAAGTAAATACAGTACTTACACCTGCCTTGATAAGGATACCCACGACGTCGGAAAATTCTATGAACTCCACAAAAAAATCTAATAGGCAATAGATAGCCGATATGGAAAAGACGTATTTTGAGAAGTTGAAAAATCCCATGCTGCCGATAGATGGGGAAATATTTCGTTTCTGGTCGTCATGCTGTTCATAAGCGAAGAATACAGGACGTTTCAAAGAGGCGAGAATAGTGCAGCAAAGGGCATTAAGACCCGGAGTGTCGGATAGCATATCTACAGTCAGTCCGAGAAGAAAACCAAGGGTAAGGACAAGATTGGCAGATAGGTTGAGAGGGAGTTTTATCAGGAAGTATATGAATATAAAGCACACAGCATTGTCGAAGAGCACGATATGGTTCAACAGCAATGCCTGGACAAGCACCAAGATCACAAACAAAATTATGTATGAGATAACGCTTTTATTCATTTCATCCAATGATTAATCATTCATAGGTGCCGATACTGTTAAGAGAGTCAAGTTCTTGCTTAAGAGAGTCTTTGATCACCCTGACAGTTCCAAGTGTCTTGAAATTAGACGCAAGCCTGATCTTGAGCACGAGGAAAGTGTCGTCGGTAGTCTTAACCTTGCCCATCACAGTTCCAATATCTATACCTTCAGGAAAGGTAGTGGAGAATCCACTGGTGACAATAGTGTCGCCAATATGAAACTTGGCATGACGAGGCACTTCCTCAAGAAATGCGATTGAAGGGTCTTCCCCTCTCCACGTCAGACTTCCAACATATGGTGAGTTTTTGACTTTCGCACTGAAATGCTGGTTCTGGTTGAGCAAAGAGATGACACGAGATGTGTTTTTTCCTGTGACATCGACTATACCTACAACACCACTTTGGTCTACGACACCCATTCCGGGCATCACTCCGTCGGTGCTTCCACGATCGATAGTGAAATGATTGCGTGGATGACGGGTGGAATTATTGATGACAGATGCTCCGATATATCCAAAACGTTGATTCCTTACAGACTCTGAGGAATCTTGAGTCAATACTTGATATTGGGTGAGTTGCTGCTTAAGATTCAGCACCTCAGTTTCAAGTCTTGCATTGCTTTCTTGAAGTCTTTGATTCACTTCAAGAAGACCAAAATAGTCTGTAATTTCCGATGATGTGCGATAAATAGCCCCACCGATAGCGTTTGCCGACGACATATAGACAGAGAAGTGATTGTCGCTCGACTTAATCAGCAAGATGCATGAAATCAGCACATAGAACGTAAACACGAACCATGTGCTGTAT
>CAYNEZ010000106.1:0-11914 GCA_964396365.1 uncultured Sangeribacter sp.
GAAAAAGGACCTTCCTTTTTCAGGCATTCAGACCGGCAAAGTGGTGACACGTCTGGATGCCTTTTTTCTTTTCCTCCTCCCCATCGAAGCACCCCAACAGTCTCCGCTCAATAAAGGCTTGCACCCCTCCGCGACCTATAAATATTAAATCGCGCAAAATACACCATAAGTGTACTTTGCGCGAGATCTTTATAATACTGCTAAAGTTGAGTAATTAAAATTGATAGATCAAGCCAAAAGAGACTCTACATACTGGTAGTCAGGCTCATTGGTCTGCTCCTCAACCATCTTGCTTCCTAATACCTTGCCATCCTTGTCAATGACTACTACCGAACGTGCCATCAATCCACGTAGTGGACCCTCTGCAAACTCAACGCCATATGTCTTGCCAAAGTCAGAACGGAATGTGCTCCCTGTCACGACATTCTTGATCCCATTTGCTGCGCAGAAACGCTGTGCTGCAAAAGGAAGGTCGGCTGAAACGCAAACCACTACCGTCTCCGGAAGGTTTGACACCTCCACATTGAATTTCCTTACAGATGCTGCGCATACGTCAGTGTCAATGCTCGGAAAGATATTAAGAACTACGCGCTTCCCTTTCAATGATTCCAGATTGAAATCTGAAAGATCCTGCGCTGCCAAACTGAAATCGGGAGCCACTGCTCCTGCGACTGGAAGCTCCCCTACTGTCTTCACCGGAGCTCCCTGAAATTTTACTGTTGCCATATACCTTTCAAACGATTCATACCCCACATTGGTTTACTCTATCCCAATCCAAAACATTTAAAAATTCTTAACCCCCAATCCAAAAAATTCTAATTTCAAAATTCAAAATTATTTAAATATTTTTTGTAATTTTGTGTTTTATTACGCATAATACGCTTTTACACTATGAAACTTATAAAACTCCTGGCCATGTGCCTCATTACAGCAAGCTTAAACGCTTTCGCACAGAAAAAAACTGAGATACTACTTTGGGATGAAAATCCCCTCGAGCAATCTGATGCCAAATCAGAACGTGTAAAGGCACAGGACTTCAAAAAAGATCCGGCCATCACAGTCTATACACCCAAAAATCCGACAGGAAAGACCGTCCTGATGTGTCCGGGTGGTGGATATACCCATCAGGCAATCGCTCATGAAGGTCACGACATGGCCGACTGGTTTAACGCTCAAGGCATTACATATGCAGTCTTAAAATACCGTCTTCCATACGGCGACTACACTATCCCCCTTGCTGATGCAGAGCAAGCAATGCGAATCCTCCGCCAACATGCCGATGAACTTGGAGTTGACCCCAAGAAAGTTGGCATAGCAGGAGCTTCAGCGGGAGGTCACCTTGCAACTACTCTAGCCACACATTATTCCTCACCGGAAACAAGACCTGACTTTCAGATCCTCTTCTATCCCGTAGTTAGTATGGATGCCAATAAAACCCATATGGGATCAAGAATAAACCTTCTCGGTGATAATCCTTCTGATGAACTCGTCAGACAATATTCCAACGAACTCCAGGTAACGCCCGATACCCCAAAAGCATTCATTATGCTTTCATCCGACGACGGTGCAGTTCCTCCTGCAAACAGCATAGACTACTATACCGCCCTTCTCGCTAATAAAGTACCGGCTACCCTTCATGCATACCCCGTTGGTGGTCACGGGTGGGGATTCCGCGACAAATTCCCCTATAAACGCCAGTGGACAGGTGAACTCGAAAATTGGCTCAACAAAGCAATCTACTGATTATGAACGAAAACGACAATATATTTGATATCGAATCCATAGCCTCAGAACCAGTACAGACTCCTGAAGCAGACTTCGAGACTGAAATCGACACCCCGGCCAAAGTTGCAGATTCCGGTTATGGCGACGATGCTATCCAGACACTCGAATGGAATGAGCATATTCGTCGGCGCCCGGGTATGTATATCGGAAAACTTGGAGATGGATCACATGCCGAAGATGGTATTTATGTCCTTATTAAGGAGGTTGTCGATAACTCGATCGACGAGTTCAATATGGGAGCCGGGAAAAGAATCGACATTTCAATTGATGCCGATACCGGCGAGGTCAAGATTCGTGACTTTGGACGCGGTATCCCTCTTGGGAAAGTGAAGGAAGTGGCTTCTGACATTAATACCGGTGGTAAGTTCGACGACAAAAACTTCAAAAAGTCTGTCGGTCTTAACGGTGTAGGTCTTAAAGCTGTCAATGCGCTGTCAACTCATTGCGAGGTGACAAGCTATCGCGATGGCGAATGCGTACGCGTATCATTTGACCGTGGCAAACTTATCGAACATACAGATAAAATGCCTACAAGAGAAGAAAACGGTACTCTTGTATGTTTCCGTCCCGACGAAACTCTCTTCCGTGGCTATAAATTTGATCTGGAGACTATCGAGACGATGGTCACCAACTATACCTACCTCAATGTTGGGCTGCATATATATTTTAATGGCAAACGCTATCTCTCTCGTCATGGACTCCTTGATCTTCTGAAGGAAAACATTACAGCCGAACCCCTCTACCCAATCATTCACCTCAAGGGCGACGACATTGAAGTTGTTATCACTCATACAGATCAAAACGGTGAGGAATACTATTCTTTTGTCAATGGTCAGCACACGACTCAAGGTGGCACTCACCTCGCGGCTTTCAAGGAGCATATCGGAAAGACCATCAAGGCTTTCTCCGGCAAAAATTATGAATATGCCGATATCCGCAATGGTATCGTGGCTGCTGTAAGTGTGCGTATTCAGGAACCCGTGTTCGAATCGCAGACAAAGACAAAGCTGGGTAGCAAGGAGATCGCACCTAATAGTCCAATAACTGTCAATAAGTTTATTGGTGATTTCCTGAAGAAGGAACTTGATGACTACCTACATAAAAATCCTGACACTGCCAATGCGATGCTTAAGAAGATCGCAACCAATGAGAAGGAACGTAAGTCTATGGCAGGTGTTGCCAAGCTCGCAAGAGAAAAGGCTAAGAAAGTAAGCCTCCATAATAAGAAACTCCGCGACTGTCATATCCACTACAATGACTCACTGCGGTCAAATGCCAAGGAAGATCGTCGTGAGGAGTCTGCGATTTTCATCACTGAGGGTGACTCCGCAAGTGGCACCATTACAAAGGTTCGCAATGCTGAGACTCAAGCGGTATTCTCTCTCCGAGGAAAACCTCTCAATAGCTACGGCCTCACACAGGAGATTGTATATAAGAATGATGAGTTCAATCTTCTCCAGGCTGCACTCAACATCGAGGAAGGCATTGAAGGACTCCGCTACAATAAAGTGATAATTGCTACTGATGCCGATGTCGATGGCATGCATATACGTCTTCTTTGCATCACTTTCTTCCTTATGTTTTTCCCTGATTTGGTTAAGAAAGGACATGTCTACATTCTTCAGACCCCTCTTTTCCGAGTAAGAAACAAAGAGGCTATCAAACGAAAGAAGGGGAAAAAGAAAAAGGAAGCTGGAGAGAGTGAAAAAGACACATATTACTGCTATTCAGACGAAGAGCGGGAGGCTGCCATTGCAAAGTTTGGGAAAAACGCTGAGATAACTCGATTCAAAGGTCTCGGGGAGATCAATGCAGATGAGTTTGCTGAATTCATCGGTCCTGATATGCGTCTTGATCCTGTGGTGATAAAGAAGGAAGACTGCTACGACCAGCTAATGGAATTCTATATGGGAAAGAACACTATGGACCGTCAGAACTTTATCATCGACAATCTTATCATCGAAGAAGAAGCATGAGAATAGCTGTATTTCCGGGTAGTTTCGATCCCTTCACAATCGGGCATAAGGATATCGCCGACCGGGCACTTAAGATTTTCGATATTCTGATTATTGGGGTTGGCTACAACGTCAATAAGCAAGGTTGTGGCAATATTGTTGCCGAAAGGGTAAAGGCTATAGAATCTGTATTTGCCTGCGATCAGAGAGTGAAAGTGGAGGCGTATTCCGGTCTTACAGTGGATTTTGCAAAAAGACATGGCGCCGGTTTTATAGTCAGAGGACTAAGAGAAGTTAAGGATTTTGAGTATGAACGGAATCTCGCTGATACTAATGCCGCCATATCTGACATTGAGACAGTTTTTCTTACGGCTCGCCCTGAACTCGGGTTCATATCAAGCAGTATGGTAAAGGAACTGAGTGCTAACGGCTACGATCCCTCTCGCTTTTTGCCCTAAGAATCTACCCGGCTTTAAACTTTTACTTTCCCTATGCGTCTTATTCTATAGAAAATTCGAATATTTTTAAGATGAAGAAATTATTATACTCTTTATTTGCTCTTCTCACTTCTGCCGTATCTGCGCAGCAGTTTCTGCCCGCGCATAAACTTTCGTATGCTGAGCAGGCCATAGCCCAGATGTATGTCGATTCCGTAGATCAGGATAAACTCGTGGAAGATGCCATCAACGGAATGCTCAAAAGTCTCGACCCTCACTCTTCATATACAAATGCCAAGGAGACCAAAGACCTTAACGAACCTCTTGACGGATCGTTTAGCGGCATCGGTATTTCCTTTAATATGGCTACTGATACGCTCTATGTGATTGAGACCATTGGTGGCGGTCCGTCGGAACGTGTCGGGATTCTTCCTGGCGATCGTATCATTAAGGTCAACGACACCATAATTGCCGGAGTCAAAATGCTTAATTCCGACATCATGCGTCGATTGCGTGGTCCAAAAGGTACAGATGTAAATGTTACCGTTTTGAGATATGAATCAAATGCTCCTGATACGATTGACTTTAAGATCACACGCGATGATATTCCTATCTTCAGTGTTGATGCAGCTTATATGGTAGAGTCTGGAATAGGCTACATTCGTCTCAACAAATTCGGGGCTGAGACCCACAAAGAATTTGTGGAGGCCATGAAGAAATTGAAAAAAGAGGGCATGACCGACCTTATTCTTGACCTCAGCGATAATGGAGGCGGCTACCTTAAGGCTTCTGTAGATATCTTGGGAGAATTGCTTCCTTCCGGAAGTCTGGCGGTCTTCACAGAAGGCAGGAACAATCCTAAATATGACTATCATTCGTTCCCATCTGAAAAATCACCTTTGTTTTCCGACGGGAAACTGGTAGTAATGATGAATCAATATTCTGCATCCGCATCTGAAATCACCGCCGGTGCAATTCAAGACTGGGACCGTGGTGTGATTGTAGGTCGCAGAAGCTATGGCAAAGGTCTCGTACAGCGTCCTATTCCTTTCCCCGATGGCTCTATGATGCGTCTCACGGTGGCTCATTACTATACTCCTACCGGACGAGATATTCAAAAGCCATATACTAAAGGAGAGTCTGACGCTTATGCCCACGATATACTTGATCGTTTCAACCATGGTGAACTTATGCATGCTGACTCTATCAAATACATCGATTCTTTGAAAGTAAACTCATTGAGACTCAACAGGCCTATTTATGGAGGTGGAGGAATATACCCGGACAGATTCGTAGGTATTGACACTACAGAAAATACTAAATACTACCGTCAGGTAATGGCTAAAGGTCTGATCAACCGTTTTGCTATCAAGACAGTTGATAAGGACAGGAAAGAAATTCTCGCAAAATTTCCTACCGACAGCGACTTCCTCAAAGGATACTCTATTTCGGATGCCCAGCTACAGGAACTCTATGATCTCGCCACCGCGGAGAAAATAGATTATAATGCTGAAGAGGCAGCCCTTAGCAAACCACTTTTTTCTATGGTGCTTAAAGGACTCATCGGACGTGATATTTACGACTCTTCGACATACTTCAAAGTCTACAACGATCGTGACCCGATGTTTAAGACAGCCTTGCAGGTGATCAAGTCGAATGACTATTCCGATATCCTCCAAGCTCCCAAATAGCCCTCTCCCCTCTCCACCCTCCCCTCTCCCCTTTCCTCTCTCCACTCTCCACTCTAAACAACAATAACCACCCAAAATATGAGACAATTAACTCTTGCTATCTGCATGGGAATCGTCACATTGACTTTTGCCCAGTCCACCACTCCGGCAACTCTTCTGCAATCTGCGAAAGAATTGAATTCAGCGGCAAATTCTGCTCAAGAAATGCTGGATGCAAATATCGCGATGGCTGACTCCGTCATGGCAATCAACGACTCAACCGTCATTGACAGTTTGTTGTTCCAGCCTGTAGTCATTCGTGATCTTCACGAGATTCTACAATCCCTTCCAGACACTATGCCGGAACCACCCTACAATCCAATTATCGGGCCTTGGATATTCTCTGGCTACCGCAATATGAAAGATCGGTCATTCAATAACCTGATCAACGATTCTAATCTTGACATTGAGCAAGTCAAGAACGATTCATGGGGCAGCCAGCCTTATAGGGCTGAATGGCTAAACAATGCCCTTACCCAATCGCGTATCTGTGGAGACTACATGTACTCTACAATGGTCTATACTCCAAACTCTGTTCAATATACCTACTGGGATCTGCCGGTGCCTCCTCGTTTGCCCGAGGATGATGTATCTCTTGGCACTTATATCAGGAATCTTAATCTCCCTGAAGTGGCTATTACCGATGCTTTCCTCCCGGAATTTGAGCAAAAGAAAACTCATTGGCTGCATAAGTTCAATACTGGTCTGCAGTTCTCTCAGGCATACGTGTCAAAAAACTGGTATCAGGGAGGCAATAACTATCTCGCACTTCTCTACAATTTCTACTGGAATGTGCAGCTTAACCCTACTTATCATCCAAACCAGATTTTCGAGAGCACTGTCAACTATAAGCTTGGTATAAACTCTATTGAACAGAATGAAGTAGGAAGGAAGTATTCTATTTCTGAAGACAATTTCCAGTATAATGTTAAATACGGTTTCAAAGCATTCAAAAAATGGTTCTATACCCTAACAGGCCAATTCAAGACACAGTTCTTCAGAAACTATAAGACTAATACAAATATCCGGTCAGCCTCTTTCCTATCTCCTGCCGACCTCAACCTTGGTCTTGGTATGACATATTCTTATGCAAATACTAAGAAGACTTTCAACATGTCTGCCTCCATTGCACCATTGTCCTACAACCTTAAGATCTGCATAGATAAGGATATTGATCCTACCCAATTCAATATAAAACCGGGACACAAGACTCACAACGAATTTGGTTCCAGTGGAGAAGTCAACATGACTTGGCAAGCTACTTCCAACATTTCTATGCGAACTCGCCTGTTTGCATTTACCGATTATAATTATTTCCAAGGAAATGTTGAGACCACTTGGGATTTCGCCATCAACAAATTTCTCAGCACTCAGATTTATGTCAATATGCGATATGACTCAAGCTCTGACTTCAATATCTCAAAATGGCATCACTGGATGATGAAAGAAATTCTGAGCTTCGGCCTTTCCTACACTTTCTCCACTAAGTGATGAAGACTTTCAGACACATATTGACGACGGCACTGATATTAATTATATCAGTGCCGTCGTTTGCATTTTTCCCTACGGAAGCCGATATCCGCGATTGGTGCGACTCAAGTATTCTCGATCCTATAGAAGGGATCTGGGAATACCCCGATGATGGTGCCAGAGTCTTGATCCAGGCAGACCCTACACATCCTGGGACTTTTACCATTTCCATCATCAGCACGCCTGATTGCCGTCTTGAATATGGAGATGTAATCGGGCGTCTTCACCCTTCTGTCGATGCCAAACAGTTTAGACTTGAGCAATTCACACATAAGGATAAATCAATTTTTTCAAAAGCAGAAAACTGTGCAGCTATCCTATCTTCAGACGGTGAATCACTTAGGGTAAAGTCACCTAAATTAAAATTCAAGATTAATCTGAATACTCTACTTCCAAGATTCTGGAGAATTGTTAGGGTGTCATACGATGACCCTGCCGATAAACTTCCTGCTGGTCTCCTTAAAGTTTATCCCGGCTACGACCACAATGGCTCTCTACGCCGTAAACCCCGAATACTATGAAAACTCTATTTTTATTTCTTTTTGCAATAATCTTTAGTATTCCTACTATACAGGCAAGAAAGATTAGGACAAAACACGCTATACCCAAGCACATAGAGAATTCATCCAAAGTCAATTCTCAAGAATCCTCCAATACCATAATTTCCATTTCTTCTGACTCTATAACCTTCGTAGAAAAGATAAGCCCAGCCATCCGCTTCTACGGTTTCGACAAGACTGTCACAAGCAATATGGAAAGCTTCTTCATCTCAAATGCTCTCGACTCTGAAATAAATAGCATGGAGGTCTCAATCACATATTTCGACATGCAAGGACGACAACTCCACAAACGAACCGTCAACATCGACTGCAATATTCCCCCTCATGAGACACAGAGAACAGATATTAAGACCTGGGATACTCAGAAATCCTTCTATTTCCACCAATCCTCAAAACCCAAACGACAAGCAACCCCATTCAAAGTCAAAATCAACCTCCTCTCCCTCACTCTTAACCCGTAAATAAAAAAAGAGGCAAAGCCTCTTTTTTTATTTACACGTCATTATCTTTAGCACCAACTTATCAGTAGCCTGCATCGAATCTCGCCCTATGCTTGTGAGGTTGTGGATTGTCTCATCTACATCATCCGAGATGATCCCCTCAGCCGACGTCACGGCAAACCCTTGCATTGCAAGCATAGCCGACATCATGGCTGTGCTCACGCCACTCGATATCTTCATTGAGCAAGATGGCTTCGCTCCGTCACATATCATACCTGTTAGATTTGCCACCATATTCTTCACCCCATCACAAACTTGCTTATATCCTCCCCCCATCAGATATACAAGACCACTCGTCGCTCCGGTAGATGCTACGACACATCCACATAGGGCTGAGAGGCGACCAAGCGACTGCTTTATGTAGATAGATGTCAGATGACTCAAGACAAGAGCCCTTATCATCTGCTCTTCTGAAGCATTGATATCCATAGCATAAGAAACTACAGGCATCGTGGCTGTGATTCCTTGGTTGCCTGAACCACTATTGCTCATCACCGGCACCATAGCACCTCCCATCCTCGCATCACATGCTGCCGAAGTCAAGGTTATCGCATGCGCCACAGGAGTGTTTCCAAACAACACCTCGCCAAAATTATGCACTGTCGACCCAAGACAATGACCATACTTACCCTTCAATGCATACTTTGCAGCTGCATAATTAAGATTCTTCGCTTCCAGAATGAATGATATTTCATCAATCGGAGAAGTGGTTGCAAAATCATAGACAGTCTGCATTGTCAGCTCCGGATCCTTTTCAGAGGCAGTATAATTGCCATCAGACTCTGAAGTCTTCTCAAACAATACTTTGTCATCCTTTTCTATGAGGATAAAATTGGTATGCGAACCCGATATCACCACTCTTGAAGTATGGTCTCCTGCAGCGGTCCTCACATCTATGTGCAGATTTGAAGGGGCTTTTTCGTCAAGAAAAATCTTTATTCTTTCTTCCGCAATGAATTGACGACCCTTCTCTACTGCTTCTGGGGTAACATTTTGAAGTACTTCCAATTTATATTCAGATTTGCCGACAAGTGCCCCAAGCGCTACCGCTATCGGAAGTCCGATCATTCCGGTTCCGGGAATGCCGACACCCATTGCATTTTTTATGATATTCCCGCTCAAATAAAGATCTATCTTTTCAGGCAGACATCCGAGCGTCTCGGTGGCTTTTGCCACGCATAATGCAACGGCCACAGGCTCTGTACATCCCACCGCCGGCACTACCTCTCTATGTATCAAACGTATTATCTGTTCACGAAGTGTTTTTTCCATTACAAATTAAAATTGGATATCTCCAATAAATATAAGACAAACTAAACGATTAAACAATTAAACCATCCCCACTTCTAAACTATCATCAAATGGCAGTGTGTCACGATGTGCCATTTCTATACGCTTATTGCGCCAGCACTTACGGCATACTGCTATATATCTGTCATTTCCCCCGATCTCTACTTGCTCTCCTTCAGTGATGATCTCACCATTTCCGTCTATTCTGGCATTCACAATCGTCTTGCGTCCGCAATTGCACGTCGATTTCACCTCCTCTATGGAATCCGCAATCTCAAAAAGTCTTCGAGAGCCTTCGAAAAGATGAGTCTTGAAGTCCGTGCGAAGTCCGTAGCAAATAATGTTGCATCCATAATCATCAACTACACGAGCAAGCTGATCCACTTGTTCAGCTGAAAGAAACTGTGCTTCATCTACGAGTATCCAATCAGGCACATCAAGAGTCTGTTCGAATGTATCCTTCACCATATCATAAAGGTCTGTCTCTGGATAGATCCACATGCATTCCCTCTCAATTCCGATCCGGGAACGTATCACGTTTTTTTTCTCTCTTGTGTCTACAACTGGCTTGAGACACATATAGGCCATGCCCCGCTCCTCAAAGTTGTAGGCTGTAGTTAGCAACATGGCTGTCTTGGCCGACCCCATAGTGCCATATCGAAAATATAGTTTTCCAATCCGGTTCATGACGCAAATTTACAATCGAATCCCGACATATGCAAATTCCACAGCCATTAAATTGCCTTTCTCAAAAAAATTATTATTTCTACTAAGCGTGCCACCACGCATCCATCCAAATCAATCTTAGTAATAAAGCATGCTCCGCATGCGCCCCACACAAGCAAACAGAACTTTATTCCACTTGAAGTTGCCGTTTTGAAAAATAAGCATTAACTTTGCACCCTGAAAACAACCTTATATTTTATGCATACATTCCATTCATCCGCTCCTTTTATCCTTGAGTCAGGAGAGACCCTCCCTGAAATCGACATCGCCTACCATACATTTGGGAAACTGAATGAAAAAAAGGATAACGTAATATGGGTTTGCCATGCCCTTACCGCCAATAGCGATGTGACTGATTGGTGGCCTCATACCGTTGAAGCAGGATATTTTCTTGATCCGGATAAATGGTTTGTGGTATGCGCAAACATTTTAGGCTCATGCTATGGCTCCACAGGCCCGACTTCAATCAATCCGGCTACAGGACAGCCTTATTACAATGACTTCCCAAAACTAACCATTCGGGATATGGTCAATGCCCACATTTTGCTGGCAGAAGTTCTTGGTATCGGACGAATAAATACCCTTGTCGGATGTTCCGTGGGAGGCTTTCAGGCCATCGAATGGGCTACAATGCAACCTGATCGCTTTGACAAATTCGTATTCCTCGCGACATCACCAAAAGCCTCTCCATGGAGCATCGCTTTAGATGAAACACAACGAATGGCTATCCTAAGCGACAAAACCTATGGCGAAAAACGCCTTGATGCAGGAAGAGATGGTCTTGCTGCAGCCCGAGCCATAGGTCTGCTGTCCTACCGCGGACCTTGGGGGTACAACCAAACCCAACAGGATCCACCATCAGATGAAATACCCTCCACCCACCGTGCTTGCACCTATCAACGATATCAAGGAGAAAAACTTTGCAGAAGATTTGACGCATACTCTTACATGGCAATACTCGATGCTTTTGACACTCACGACATCGGCAGAGGTCGTGGTGGAGTCACTGAAGCCTTATCCAAAATAAAAGCTCCTGCAATCGTGATTGGCATCACCACCGACATCATTTTCACCCCTGATGAAATGAAAGAACTCACCGGAATGCTTCCTAACGCAGAATACTTCGAACTCCAATCAGAATTCGGACACGATGGGTTTCTCGTAGAATACGAAAAACTAAACCAAATCCTACTCCCCCGCCTCTGACTCTGTAAATCGTAAAATGTAAAACGAAAAAAATTTGGTCATACCAATTTTTTTTTGTAATTTTGCACTGCATTTCGCGCCAAGGCCTATAAAGACGAATGAATTAAACCATTCGCGCCCAACGCAACAACCAATAACATAATAAATTAAAATGTACGCAATCGTAGAAATCAAAGGTCAGCAGTTCAAAGCCGA
>CAYNEZ010000107.1:0-11823 GCA_964396365.1 uncultured Sangeribacter sp.
CATTCACAAAAAAGGAACTTACAGCAGTGCGTATGGAAGATCCCAATCCAATTCCTCTGATGTTCCAGACCGGCTATCTTACCATTGGTCAATATAGTAAGGAATCTTCTCTCTATGAGCTTCGTTTTCCAAACAGAGAAGTTGAGATAGGGTTCTATGATGATCTGCTTCATGTATATGTTCCCATAATAGACCGAATGGATAGTCCATTCCATTTCCCGAATTTCAAGATAGATCTATATGAAGGGCGTGTCGAAGATTTTATGAAGAGACTTCAATCCCTTCTGAAATCACTGCCGGGAGAAGACCATTGCGAATCGAGCTATCGCGCCATCACGTATCTGCTCGCAGTGCTATGTGGCACTCAGGCAAGTGCTGAGAGCCACGGCTATAAAGGAAGAAGCGACTTGGAGGTGCTTACGGGAAAATACGTCTACATATTTGAGTTCAAATACAACAAAAGCGTCCGGGAGGCAATGGACCAGATCCACTCACGCGACTATGCTGGGAAATATGCGATAGATGACAGGACAGTCTATCTCATAGGGGCAAATTTCAATGAAAAGAAGGAGATTAGAGGATTAGAATACCAAATTGAGGAATTGAAATAACTTTTATCCTAAACCCCAACCAACTACCGATCATGCCCAACAAGCAACTGACCCTCGAAGATATCACTCCTATCGGACAACTCAATTACGATGGTGTCGACCCTCGATACCGTTCAGTCCAGATCATACTCACAACACTTCTTTACATCCTCTTTGCAGCTTTGGCATTGCTCCTGCTTCTTTTGGATGATTCCTTGTGGTGCATCTTGGCAGAAAGCATCATCGTAGTGGCTATGGCTATTAATCTATTTATAGTCAGAAAGGCTTGGGACTTCAAAGGGTATGCACTGCGTGAAAACGACATCACCTATCGCAGCGGAGTCGTTTTCCCAACTGTCACCACCATCCCATTCTGCAAGATGCAACAGGTCAGCGTAAAACAAGACCCGGTGTCAAAAATATTCAACCTCTATGCTGTGGAAGTAGTCAATGGTGCACAAGCCATATCTTCCTTGACTATTCCTGGATTGACGAAAGAGAAAGCAAATCAAATCAAAAGCGTTGTAATCGACAAGCTGAGATATGAGCAAGCCTGATTTCTCCCATCCCCAAAGGATGAGCCCCGCTGCATTCTTTATTATTTTCACAAAGCTGTTCATGCGCACTATTGGGGCAACAGCGACTATGATTTTCATTACCCTATTCTCTCTCTTTTCAAAAGAAAAAGCCGTTTTTGGGATAACTCTTCTCTTTATCTTAGGTGCCATTTTTGGAATACCTTTTATATATTCCTTAATATATTATTTCACTAAAAAATACTATATCAAAGACGGAAATCTCGTTTTTATTCATGGTTTCATCAGTCATGAAAACACCATTGTTCCACTTGACCGCGTACACTCACTACGAACTCAAAAAGGCCTATGGTATCGATTGCTGGATATGAGAGGTATCATATTTGACACCCTCGCCACACGGCAAGAAGAAATAGAACTCATCTTGGATGAATACGATTGGAAACGTCTTCTATCCGTTATCCAACAGGAAGAAAAACCTCACATTTTCACAGAATCCTCATCCGACGTTGCAGAAAACATCCCGGCCTTCACTGCCCATTATCCAACAAAAAACCTTATTTTGGCGGCTCTATGCCAAAATCATATAAAAGGGATGGCCGTATTAGGCTCCTTCTTGGCTGTGATTTTTGAGAACCTGAACGATCTTTCTAAGAATGCTACCGACACTGTCGCAAATTATCTGGAATCATATTTCGATGAGCTGATGGCATCCCCAGTAAGTATAATACTCTTTTTCGCTACTGTCTATGTAATTATTTTAATACTGTGGTTAGGACGAGTGCTCATTAGATATTATGATACGACCATGACCTATGACAGCAACATTCTCACCTTCACATATGGGTTGATAAATAGGGCAAGTTGTCGGTTTCTTCATGATAAAATTTGCACAATATGGATAAAACGAAACTTTCTCGAAAAGAAGTTTGGATTTTGCACCTTGATGTTGCGTCAGGCACGCAACGTATCTGCCGAAAAAGAGGATGACAATTTTAGACTTTACGGCTCAGATTCCTCCAATTTTTTCCTGAAATGGTGGTTAGGTGAAGATTATGACAAATTGCCGGATATTTTATCTGCAAAATCAGGCAAAGGTTTACTTTATCGCTTTGTCGCCATCAGATTGTTGGTAGTGGTAGCTGTTTCTGTCGTTATAATTGCAGACCAACAGTATCCATGGCTTATCGTGCCGGTCATCTATCTGCTCTACTCCTTCCTTAAAGGAATATATGCAATGCGTCAGAGCAAGATTACTCTCAGAGATAACTATTTGGTCATCCACAACGGCGCATTTGCGGAAATAGCAAATTTCATAAAATATTTTGACATTAAAGTCGTCAGAATACGTAGGTCACCCTTCTCCGGATGGTCTCATCGCGTATCCCTTTCCCTCGCCACGACCGGCACCTCCTTCATCGCAAGAAGCATCCCTGAAGAGCAAGCCACCCTCATCTACGAGTACCTACTCTTCAAATCCAACACTCACGCGGACTCCTGTTGTCTACCACTGCCATCTTATCTATATGAGGATGGGGAGAAGTTTGGGGCTCTGTCAAGGTCTATGTAATAATACGTGATAGCGCGGTAACTCGACTCGCGATGATCTTCCCTGGGGGAGACTTCAGTAGGGATCTATTCGCTCTTTGTCAAGGGCATTGAGCACACTATAGGGATTATAGAGCCTCGAATCCTCTTCGGTGAAGAGATCTCCATCGTAATAATCCCGTAGGACCTTAGGGGTGGTATCAAAGTCCTCATTCCTTTTTCGAGCTACCGACTCTATGCCAATACGGAATTTCTCAATTAGTTCCGTTTCCGTCCATCCGCAAATATCGGCATATTATAATGTGTTTATTCCTAAATCTCTCATTTTTCTTATAATTTGCATATATTAGCAAAATGTATTAATTTTGCCAATAATTAATGTCGTTTGCAGTATGAAATCACCGGTATCAATCACCAAGCGTTTGACTACGTTCGCCACTATTGTAGTACTGTATTTCGTGTGGTTTCAGTCGTTCTACAATCTCATTACTTTCCATACTATCTACCCATATACCGATTGGATGGCCTTTGCAAAGAGTGGATCCTTGAATCTCCTGATGTATAGCATCTACTTTTTGTGGAATTATCTGATCGTTTTCCTTGTCAATCCAAAGAAAGAAAACCGAAAATTTAATACTTGGCTCCGAATCTTCATCGACAGTGCCATGTCTTTCGCGGTGATGGTAGGAGTCAATTATCTTTATGTGATTATCTGCCGGCTCATAGATCCACTGACGCCCCCTTTTGTAGATTGGCCAGCGACAATCATGCTGAATCTCAATGTACTCCTTATCGTTGAGGTGATATATTATGTAGTGACCTATCGCGAGTCTGTTAAGGAAGTGGAAAAAAAGCAGCGAGAGGCCTTGCAATACCAATATGATGCCCTCAAAGCGCAAGTCAACCCCCATTTCCTCTTTAATTCTCTCAACATTCTATACTCTCTTATCGATCTCGACAAAGACAAATCGCGGGAATTTGCCATGGCTCTTTCCCGTACATACCGCTATATAATGTCGCGGCAAGGACAGACTTGCGTTTTGCTCTCAGAAGAGATGAAATTTCTACGCAGCTATACCGAGGTGCTGAAACTGCGTTATAATGATACACTCTTTATAGAAATTTCAGGGGAAGACCGCGTAGGGGAGCATCAGGTGATCACATATTGCCTGCAGCTCCTTCTCGAAAACGTGATAAAGCACAATGTAATCTTGCCCGAGAACCCCATGAGTGTGCGTATTGAGGTGCTCAACGACAGCGTGCGCATCAGCAATCCCATCCACCAACGCATTGTGGCCGACAATGGCTCAGGGATAGGATTGAGCTACATATCCCGTATGAATGCTCTTGAGGGTAAGCACTTCACTTATAGCAAGGAAAACGGAGAGTTTGTGGCGATACTCCCATTCATCAAATAAAAGACACTGATTATGACCAACGTTCACTTCGCGATTATTGAGGATGAGACATTTGCAATGTGCCATTTGCAAAAGATGGTGGAGAGGCTGCGTCCAAACTGGAGGCTGAGTTTCACAGCAAAGGGTGTGGAGCAATCTGTAGATATGCTTCAGGCATATACGGACGTGGACTTGATTTTCATGGATATCCAGCTTGGTGACGGGGAGTGTTTCGAAATATTCCGACGCATGAAATGCAACAATCCGATTATCTTCACTACCGCCTACGACGAGTATGCCATCCGTGCATTTAAGGTGAGGAGCATTGACTATCTGCTCAAGCCTGTAGATGAGCAGGAACTTGAGGCTGCGATTGTAAAGTTTGAGGAAATGACGGGAAGCGACACACCAGCTGAGGTGCCCGACTATTCCGCTGCAGCCAAGGAAATGTATAGAGGGCGCATTCTCTTGCGCTCAGGCGATAATTATGCATATATCAACAGTGAAGACATCGCATATGTGCTTTCTGAAGAAAACTGTGTGTTCATTTATCCGCACAGGGGGCCGCGTCGCCTGACCGAGTTTGCCAATCTTCAGGAAATTATGGAGCGTCTTGATTCACACAATTTCTTTCAGCCTTCGCGCAATATCATCGCCTCTATCAATGCCGTAGAAGGCGTCTCAAAATACTTCCGTGGGCGTCTGAAGGTGAAACTGACAGCCAACGGCGAGACCCTGGAAACCCTCGTCCCCGCCGCCCGCAAAGAGGAGTTCCTGAACTGGTTAGGTCGCTAACCTCATAACCCTATAACCCCATAACCCTATAACCCCATAACCTTCCTCGTTCGTCAAAGCGAACGAGGAGTATATGACCATTCCACCATTAAGATAGTCAATTCCATATACATTTTAATCAAATTCACCTTAATTTGATTGACAAAGGCTCCAATTGTTCATATATTTGCATCGTGAAAAAAGATTATTCCCTTCGTTCACCATTGCAATATGAAGCAGACAGTAAACTACATACTTCTCGAAGACGAGTCAATCACTTCACTGAGCCTTCAGCGAATGATTAGTACCCTCCGCCCCAACTACCGCTTGGTAGCGGCAAAGAAGTGTGCTTTGCCCGTCAGCAATCTTCTCAACGATAAAAATGTAGACCTAATAATCACTGATGCATGCCTGGCCGATTGCTATTGCTTTGATATGCTGAAAAGTATCGGCTGCCAGAAGCCAATTATAGTCTACACTGCCTACGATAAATTTCGCGACAATTTCCAAGGGTTGAATATGGTAGACTTCGCTTTGAAGCCTATTTCTCCCCAGCAACTCGAGGAGTCTCTTTCCGCTTTCGAAAACACTGCTCAATTTCCAATACAATAACCCCCAAAACATAAAATTATGAGAATCTTTACAAAAACTCTCGGCAATTCTCTGCTGACAATGCTTGTGGCTATGGGTGCCATATCGTCATCATCAGCCTCTGCCGAAAAGATCTACACTCCCTATGCCGGAATGCCAAAACCATCAGCTGAGAATCCCAACACCGTTCCTTCCCGTGCGGGAGAGGCTCTATCAGGTTTCGAACCGCTATGGTCTACCGATATTACCATGGCAGACGCTGAAGGCGACTGCGAAGAGTCACAGATGCGTCGCCTCGCCGACGGCGGCTACATTACTGTCTATACCTGTGGCGGCGGAGAGAATATCCTTGAAGGCCGCATCGTGCGCCTGACTGTATCCGGCGAAAAACTCTGGGAAACAATCGTGGATGTTGGAATTAGTACTACTGTCAATAAGGTATGCGAGGGTAGCGACGGTCGTTTTTATGCTTTTGGTACAACTCAGCGCGACGGTCTCACTCAGTCGTACATTGGGTGCTTTGATGCCGAAGGAAAGCAAGTATTTCTGACTGTCAATGACGACAATATGGCAGCTATCAACCCTGTTGACGTTGCTGCTGCAGGGGATAAGACAGCGGTAGTCTACACTACTTCCACATCTGCTTATGGCGGCACGAAGACCCTGACAGTAAGATGGTTTGACAATGAAGGCAATCAGACGAATGAACTCTTTCAGTCCGTCACTACTGCTACCTGCGAGTATGTGAGCCGGTTGGGAGATTTCCTTATGGTGCCGATGTTCTCTTCCGAGGCTTTTGCCATTGACCTTAAGAACGCTACCATTGCTCTCCACGCAGAGCAGGATTACGGTTGTGTCTACTACAATGGTTGTGCAAGCGAAGATGCACTGTTTACTCTCCATAAGAATTCTTCCTCGATGCTGGTGCTGACTAAATATCAGATTGAAGATGGCGCGCTGGTGGAGAAGTGGAATTGCACTACCCGTCAGGAAAATACCGGCTACGATTCATTCGCATATACCCTCAATGATGGAAAGGTGCTTATCTACAACAAGCTCCGTCAAGGAGCTCCGGGCATGGCCATCGTTAATTCCGACGGGACTCGGGCGCAAGATAAGGCAGAAGTCAATTTCGGAGACTACAACAGCGCATGGGCTTACGCTGCAGGCCAAGCCGCTGATGGCACTATCTATATTTTCGGTATGTATGCCGAAGGAATGACATATGGCCTTTCTGTACTGACTACAGACGCCAACCTCAATAATCCGCAAGCTACCCTGTACGACAACATTGATCCCGGCTACACTCTCTTTTATTCCCAGTATGACCATTCTCACTACACCGACAGTGAGTTTGTCTTCAGCGGATATATGCGTCCAGAAGAATACAACACCCACGGCTACACCCCATTCTTCGGCACTTACAGCATCTCTGACAATGAACTGAAGCTTCTCTATATCGGCGATCCAGGTAATATTGCCAAGATCGAGGCTGGCGAAATAACTGTAGATGCAGACTATAATGTATATGCCACTATGACGTCAAACGGCAAGGCGGTCCTCGCAAAGTATAATTCCGATGGCAAGCAGGAATGGGTGAAATATCTAAATTCCGATGGCAAGCTTTTCAAACCGGTGATTCTTTCTAACGGAAATATCTGCACGGGTACCAGCTCAAATGGAATCAATGCGGTTTGCTTCACTCCAGAGGGAGAAGTGGTCTATGATGTCATAGATGAGTCAGTATTGGCTACCTTGAGCTATATCCGCTCAGCTTTTGCAGTGGAAGGGGAAGGCAACTCTCTGATTATCGCCTGCTCCGGGTATAACCCCAACACATATCTGGGTATGCCTTATGTCACTAAAGTGGATGCTGATGGAAATGTCACTTCAAAATTGGTGGAAGATTATGAATACTCTACCAATGTGGAAGGCATCACAAGCGACAAGGAAGGAAATGCCTATATCCTTGGCAACACATCGAATGTGGATGGTATCTCTCTCCCCATCATCATCAAGATTGACAGCAATCTAGAAGTAAAGAAAGCATTTACTCAGGATATCGACGTTCATTGCCCCCTTTATTATGGTGCAATCGGTGCTGATGGCCGCATCTACGTGGTGGGCAACACTTGGTATCATGGCATGCTCTTCGTCTATGACAAGGACTTCAACATGCTGGGTTATCATATCTTCGAAGACTCCATGTACACTCAATCTGAATACGAATCCCTCTCCCTCACTGACGAAGGCAACGCTCTGATCGCTGCCAACTATCAAGATGAAGACTATAACCGTTACGGTCTCCTGATCTGCTATAATGATAAGGCTGATCTTTTATGGAGATTCAACCGCACTACCGAAGGGGGCGGCTATCACTATCTCTACAATGCAGCTCAGAACGGAAATGAAGTCATCGCAGTAGGTCTGCGCAACTCTGCTATGGGTATTCAAAACTATACCATTGTGCTCAATGCAAATCAGGAGATTGAAAAGGAATATTATATGCCTCAGGACAAGGGCTACGGCAACTACTCATTCGGCAGCTCTGAGATTGTAGGCGGAAATGCTTATATTGAATGCTCCTACAGGTCGGGCAAGGCAATGTTTGGCAATCTTACGTGTTTCGGGAAAGCCGCGACCGTTGGAGTAGACCAGACTCTCATCACAGAGTCAAATGGCATTGTGATTGCTGATGGAGTGGTAAGTCTTGCTGAAGGCTCCGCAGCCCAGTGGGATGTATTTGCAGCTGACGGCAGCAAGGTGATAAGCGCCAACTCAGCAGAACTCAATCTCAGAAGCTTGAAGGATGGCATCTACATCCTCGCAGCCAAGACAGCCACCAAGACCTACACTGCCAAAATAGCCAAATAATGCAACGATTAGGTTGATATGATTGCCAAGTGGTCGTAGCCAGAACGTCTGGCATTATCTTGGCAAGGGACACATGAGTCAATCATGCGTCCCTTTTTTAGGCCCCGACTCATAAAAATGGGGGCCTTAATTCTATTTTTACGGTGTTGGTATAATATTCTTTTACTGAATGATGGGTAATGGTTGCCATCCTCACAGAAGGACCATAGCAAGGCCGCAAAGTATCAGCAAAGTATTGCCAATTGCATAAGTCACAGTGTAGCCCATTGCCGGGATTGTAGAATTAAGCGTATCCTGCACCGCACCGAGAGCTGCTGTTGTAGTCCTCGCTCCTGCTACGCATCCAAGAGCAATCGCAGGATGGAACTTGAATATTTTATTGGCAACCAAAATGCCGATTACGAGAGGAAGTCCGGTTGCAAGTACACCGGCCACAAGCATCTGCCACCCTACCTGATGCAATCCGGAAATGAAAGTAGGTCCTGCTGAAATTCCGACAACAGCAATAAACATATTCAAGCCCACATTATTGAAGACCCATACTGCAGAGTCTGGAATCTGTCCGAATGTCGGGTGCTTCGAACGTAGCCAACCAAGCACAAGACCTGCTATCAAAGCGCCGCCACTCGTAGAGAGACTTACCGGGATTCCTCCGAAATGAACTGTAATAGCTCCAATCAATGCACCTATTGCAATACCTATGCCAATAAATACCATATCCGATGCAGTAGTCGGTTTGTCCGGATATCCGATGTAAGATGCCGCAGCATTGACGTCAGATATCTGACCACTGATAGTCAGCATATCGCCACGTTGCAATCGAGTAGAAGCCAATACAGGAATCTCCACGTTGCCACGCTTGATGCTATCGATGGCAACTCCTTTTGTATAGGGCGACTCTCGAAAATCTGCCACTGTAGCACCTACCATATACTTAGAAGCGACCATCACAGGGATTCTTTCAATGGGGAATGACAATAGCGAAGAATCTGAAATCTCTGAGCCGAGCCAACTTTCATCTTCAATTGCAAATTCACGGCGACCGGCAATCACTATGTCATCACCCTTCTTTACAGTGAAATCTGCAGAGGGTTGGTTTGTAATCTCCGATCCGCTACGCACTCGCTCTATGAAAAGATGTTGCCCCTGCTTCTCCATGTAATCTTCAATTTCCTTTACCGTATGAGGAATATCAAACCAATTGCCATCTATCTTGTATGCGCGATAGACTACCGGACGCCAAGCACTGACAATCGAAGGATCATTTGAAGTCGGATCCTGATTCATGCTACGCTCAAGATCCTCCGTCTGTTGCTTCACTTTCTTGAGTCCACCTAAGAGCATCGGGCCAATAGTGCCAATAATCCATGCTGAACCGATCGTACCGAAGATATAAGTCACTGCGTACGACACTGGTATTATGTTTATCCATGCGGTCTTGTCCGCATCTGAAGCATTCAAAGTTTGGATAGTATCGTCAGCAACCCCGATCACAGCCGACATGGTTTGGGCTCCGGCAAAAAGACCGGCAGCCTCCCCCTTGTTATAGTGAAATAACTGCGCCACTCCAAAGGTGCAACCAAGCACTATCAGGCACATAACCACAGCAAAAAGCACCTGTTTCACACCTGAACCTTTTAGGGACGCGAAAAACTGAGGACCAACACTATATCCGATAGCAAAAAGGAACAGCAAGAAGAATACCTGCTTCAGTGGTCCTGGGACAGGAATATCGAGCTGACCTACAAGCACACCAACAAGAAGCACCGACGTCACAGTACCAAGAGAAAAAGTTTTATACTTCAGTTTCCCAATCCAGAAACCGATTCCCAAAGTAAGGAAGATAGCGATAGCAGGATTCTCCCGCAATGTCTTCACCAGCCAGTCAAGTATTTCCATATCCTATATGTTTTTCATATTCCTTTTTTTGTGTCCATTCCCGTGAGCTTTCTCGCGTCACTGTACACTCAGAAACTTCTGATGATACCTATCAAACACCTCTATCCACCCATAAGTTCGCCACCGCGCACTATCAATATTATCGATTATTGGGGGTAGAAATAAAAAAGGCGCGAAGCAGAGTTGGGGCTCTGCCACGCGCCTTTTGAATATACAAGGGGCCCCGACACCTTTGTCGAGGAGAGTATAGGGCGGCGAATTCGGTCATGTCGCGGCCGTCAGGGTCGATACTCTGTGTCAATGCGTATTGCGTGGTGCGTATTGCGCACGCGTCAAATCGACGGGGTCGCTATCGGTCGGCTGCATAGTATCGTTGTTGTCTATGTCAGCGCTACTGGACAGGAGGACGGATGCAAATAGTGCGTGGTGCGTGGTGCGTGTTTCGTATTGCGTACAAGACAAATGGTTGGCATTGCAACGCAGGGGGCGCATAATGACAAATATGGCGCCCGCCTGTCTTTTCCAGCCGTTGAGCGCATTCGATAGTATATGATTGGTCACTTCAGCGGAAGGATCGTACCATTTGGACATATCTGCCAGATGCACGAACCTTGAGGGGACCCTATCAAGGACATTAGGAGTAAAGAAGGATTGGTAGAAAGCTGAAGCGCATTGATCGTTTAGGAATATTCTGTTGATGTATGCTTTTTTATGAATGGATCTTGCCACATCAGCTTTCATTGTCTCCATCATTGATTCTGAAGGGGCACATATGATGGAATGATCCAGGTGATAGAGCTGTAGCCAGATAATATATGCCTGGACACAGGTAGTTAGTCCACAACGGGGGATGGTTTTCGATATTATATATTTGGCAGGGAGATCATCGGGGTTATTTCGGATTAAGCTATCAGCGAGATAATGCTGAAAACGGTTTAGACGGAATGGGACGATTTTGTGTAGATGGTCAATATCCCTAATCTTGAATTCGCGGACAGCCCAATATGGGAAGTCGAACTTCTCGCGTAATTCATAGAAGGCTTGACGGGCATCTTTTATTGAAGTGCAGTTGAATACTTCGAGTGGGGATATTCCTTTGAGCAGCAGGATGATTTGTGGGAGAGTTCGCATCTTTATTGGAAGATACATGTTATTGTGAGCCAGAGGACGGATTCTGACTTTAAAGCGGGGGCCGGCGGCTTGGTAGCCGGAGAGGGGGGAATACATTGGATTCAATGATAAATTATAAGTAGCTAATAAAAATTAAACGATATATGTACACATTCAACAGAACCAATCTTGCACAAATAAATCCGGCTATTTTCGGACATTCCGGCATTGTCGTTCAGTCGCTTAGCTCGCTAAGCTCCTTCACTCCGCAGCCAGACTGCCTCGAAAATATCTCGGATTTATATGTGCATTAATTTTTATTAGCTACTTAAATGATTAATGATAAATTATTCATGACACGAGAGCAGGGAGAGGTGATTGGGCGATGGGCCGAATGGGGCTTATAAGGCCAATGGGTGGTCGTGTGGCAAAGGTAGTGATAAAATGGGTGGGATGCGCCTTATCTTGAGAAATTGATTTGGGAGGATTGGGATTCTGTGGATT
>CAYNEZ010000108.1:0-11765 GCA_964396365.1 uncultured Sangeribacter sp.
GAAAATAAAGAGTATAACCAGAAAAAATGAATTGACAGTAGTCTCTGATTGCTTTGCTGGAGATGGATATGTAAAGCGCAATCATGGTTCCCTCCCAGATATAGACTCTGACTTCAGTGCTGTGCGGCGTGATGAAGTGAAGGCATATCTGGAGCGTAGATATAATAAAAATGGGTTGCAGAGAGTTTTCTCTGCCGGAACTTTCACTACAGAAAAAATCAAGTCTGTTATAAAAGATGTGGCTCGTACCCATAAGATCCCTCAACAAACAGCCAATTATTTGACTGCAATATTGGAGGACAGCATGTCTTGGACTGACTTGATGAAGTTGGCCTATACTGACAAGCGTATCAGAGATTTTATTCAGAAATATCCAGATGTCTTTGAAGAAATCTTGCCGATTATGGGACAACCACGTTCTGCTGGTATCCATGCTTCAGCTATCATCATCACTCCAGAATATGTAAAGGGGGAGCAAGTGGAATGCTTTGACCTTCTTCCTATCCGAAAGATGGGCGAATTGCTTGTGTCTGAAATTTCAGGTAATGATATAGATGCTATCGGTATCTTGAAAAATGACGTGCTTGGAATTAAGGAATTGACAAGGCTCTCAGATACTCTGAATCTTGTGGAAGACGAGTATGGGGTGAAGTATAGTATTTTGGAGATTGCTTCTAAATATTTGAATGATAGTAAGGTGTTTGATATAATCCGTCAAGGTAATACTCAGGGTATATTCCAGATGGGTAGTGATGGTATCACTAAGTTCATCAAGCGTCTTGCTCCTGACAATATCAATGACCTTATTGCGTCTGTGGCTTTGTTTCGTCCGGGGCCACTGGATTCAGGTGCAGCTGATAATTATGTGCGGGCAAAACGAGGTGAGTATGAGCCTTCTTATCTTTGGGGCACATATGAAATCCTCAAAGATACATTTGGTCAGATGGTGTATCAGGAACAAATCTCTCGCGTTGCGCAAAAGGTGGGCAGCCTAAGCCTCGGAGACGGTGTGAATCTTGTCAAGGCACTATCGAAGAAAAAGCTTGAGAAGGTTCATAAGTTTCAAGACAAGTTCTTTTCTGGGGCCAAGGCAAATGGCTGTCCTAAAGAGGCTGCTGATCAGATATGGAGCAATGTGGAGGATGCAGCTAAGTATTCGTTCAATGCTTGTATAGCCGGCCACGAATATCTATGGGGGCGCCATAAGGAGAAAGGCAATGGAACAAGAATCAATGTGGGGGATATGTGGCGCACTATGAATGATTATGACTGGGCAAAGCGTAATGGTAGACTATCGCTCAGAAATAAGTATCGTAAGTTCGGATATGGAACTTGCTGGTCTCTGAATGAGGAGGAGAAATTAGTTATCAATAGGATCAAGGATATCAGGTATCAAGGAGTGCGCCCGGTCTATCGGATCACTCTGGCAAATGGCGCCACTCTTGATGTGACGGATAATCATAAACATCCAACATTGGAAGGTCAGAAGCGCACAGATGAGCTGATCCCAGGAGAGGATTTTCTCTATGTTCGTGTGGGCTGGCTTAAAGAAGATACAACTTATCGTTTTACCGATAGAGGTGAGTCCAATAATCTCAGATATCATTCAAACGATAATGTGGAGAGGTATGAGGTCAACTCTCAGAAAGGGCATAAGGGGTTTATGACTAAAGAGACCAACTATACAAAACTCGCTTATTATGAGAAGGAACTGAAGAAAGACTATTGTGAACTATGTGGAAAGCGCGATGTCAGACTGGAGATCCATCACGTCAATGGAGATCATTCAGATGTCGGTGAGGAATACTCCAACATTCGAACAGTATGCGTAAGCTGTCATAGAAAAGCTCACTATGAGATGGGGCGAGTAAAGATGGGTCGAAAAGGCTTGGGAACTGCCGTAGTTATGGTTATGTCTGTGGAGTATCTGTGTGATACCACAGTATATGATGTGGAAATGGAGCATCCTTATCATACATTTGTCTCAGGCAAGGGAGTTGTTACTTGCAACTCTCACGCCACTGTTTATGGACTGACTGCTTATGTGGGGGCGTGGCTAAAGACGTACTATCCAACTGCATTCTATACTGTGGTGTTGCGAGATCAAGACGAAGACAAAATGGCGGTCTTGATGAATGAGATAAAGAGAGTGGGTAATACTGAATTGGAAAGACCCAACATCAATATCTCAGGAGAAAACTTCATGGCCGATTTCAAGAATAACAAGATTTATTGGTCTCTCAGTCGTATAAAGCAGCTTGGCCCCAAGGCCGTGCAGTATATCGTTAAAGAACGTAAACTGTATGGAGATTTCTATAATCTGGAGGACTTCATCAAGCGAATCTTTAAAAGCAAGTTTAAGAATTTTGATGATGAAGGAACTGCTGAAATGCGCGAGCGTTGCCCGGTGACGGCAAGGAGTGTCAGGAACTTGATATTCGCCGGAGCCTTTGATGAATGTGATAACGTCGGGTCTGTGCTTGAGAGATATGGATTGCTTGAGAAGGCTGCTGAGTTGCTCGGATTTTCAGTTACGGAAAAGGAAGTTCCGGAAGATATGAAGGATAAGCATTACTTTTGGACTAAACAACAAATCACTGTATCAGGTCATGGGTCGATAGACTACAGAAGGGTATATGACAATACAGAAAAGCCAAAAAATGTTCAAAGTCAGAAGTATATCGAGCTTTCGGAATTGGAGAATCTATTTTTTGATGTTCGAAAAGGGGTTATCTGTGCTTCAGTCATTTCTGTAGCTGAAAGCAGCTACAAAGATAAAAGGACTGGGGAGAAGAAGCACTTTGGAAAAATCGGACTTCAACAAAACACTCAGACTACAGTAATGACGATGTGGGATGACTGGCCTATATGGAAGAAAGAACTGAAGAAAGCTGAGGGGCATATGTTAGTTGCCGTAGTGAATTTTAAATGGAGTGACTATGATGAGAAATATGTGCCTCAGATTGGAAAGACAACATTTTTAAAATTGCTTTGATATGTCATTTCTTGTAGACCTTAATGAAGAACTGGATGATCAGGTCCAGGAGCAGCTACGGAAATTCAGGAAAGAATGTGCCGGCACCAGCTATAACAGTTGGTATCGCATTCAGGCAGCCATCGCAAAATCTCGTGACCTAAATATCTATCACGATAAGATTGAGAACTATATAATGCCTAATCTTTTCGATGAGAATGGTGATGCTATAACCTGGTATCATTGGCGAGATCCACAGCAGGTGCAAGTCAATATGGTCCAAAAAAATCTCAGGATATCCTCCCAACCTAAGCGTCAGCGTGGTCGAGTAACCCCCACCAGACTAAAAATGTTGATGATGGATATCTTGGAGAAAAGAATAGAAGCTTATCTAAATCCAAAAACAAATATGGAAAAACTTAAAATAATGTGTATAATAGGAGGCTCCGGAACTGGCAAGACACTTGCCTCCCTCCATTTGAAAAATCATAAGGATGCAAATGTGATTTGTTCCTTCACCACAAGACCTCCCAGGTCTACTGAAGTGGAGGGGCGCGACCATCATTTTATTGACATAGTACCTGATAAGACTGATTTACTGTCATATGCTCATTTTGGAGGGTATTATTACTATGCGACCAAAATGCAGGTGTTCGGTCCTTGCACTGTCTATGTGGTAGATGAAAAGGGTCTGGAGAATCTCCGTAAGGATCATGGGGAGGCTTACGATATCTATACAGTCTTGATAAAGCGAGATAAGAAACTCCGAAGGAAGTGTGATGTAGATAATACAAGAATCCGTAGGGATGAGCGTCGGAATCTGATTGATTCAGACTATGACTATGTGATAGAAAACAATGGTAAAAAGGTAGAGCTTTTCGCTCAAATAGAGCGCATCTACGAAGAAATAAAGAATAAATGATATGGCAGCACCTATTGAAAAGGGAAATGTAGTCACAGCGATAGTTTATGACTTTGAAACTGGAGGGCTTGATTGTACCAGGTGTGGGGCAACTCAAATTTCTATTCATGCAGTCAGGCTTGACACATTCGAGGTGATGGAAACTTATAACACCTATATCTATCCATACCATAAGAGAGCTGATATATGTAAGCCGAAGAGAAAAGTCCTCAAAAGCAAATACGAGTCAGAGGATGAAGAGGAACTGATGGATTATGAGAAAGTTGCTTTGGAATATTCGGATATTACCATGGATATGTTGTATTCTCTTGGAAAGCCACTGGAGAATGTCTGTCAAGAAATATGCGACTTCATAAAAAGGAATACGCTTCCAGTGGTTGCAGGGAACAAACCATTTATGGTCGGGCAAAACCCATTGTTTGATAAAGGGTTCCTCCAACAAATTATGCTGTATTCTGGAAAGTGGAATGATTTTATCAAACTGGTGAGGGGAGCGAAAGACTTCTGGGGGAATTTCCAGCCGGCGCAGCTTGATACCATTATCCTCACTCAGCTGACTTTTGACAATGATAAGAGTATCACAACTTGGAAATTGGAGGCTATGGCAGAAAGGTTGGGTATTGATTTGGATGATGCCCATGACGCCGATGCTGATGTCACAGCTACTCGCGAGATTGTTAGGGTACTGACCGCAAGAATGCGCAACCAGTCTTCTGGTGGGGCAAATGCAATTGGTAGTTTATCGGAAGAGAAGAAAGAAAAACTTAGGGACCACTTTAAAATATAAGATATGAAAACAAAATTTCATTTTGATAAAAAGACTGGAACTATAATGCCGGTTCAAGGATCTCCTGTGGTGTCGAAGGCAACTGATGATGTTAAGGAGTTAAAAAATGAGAGAGCTGAAAAACCTATTTTTGAGAAAGAAAAACGAATTGAGGTAAAGACTGAGAATGCTAACGTCGGTAACAAAACTGTGGTGCAGATGCAACGAACCGATAAGCCTACTCCTATCCAACTCATCAATGACAATGGCCTTCCTGAAGCATATCTGGACTCAGTGAATACTGGTGTGATGATGTTTAGGGAAAGGGATGACTACGATATTTGTCAGATTACTGATGAAAGGACTGGTAAGGTTCTTGCCTTCATTGGGGGCTACGCCCTCCAGTTCAATTTCAATATGGTTGAGCTGAATAATCTTGAGCGAATAGAGCAATGTATGCAGGGTCTTGCAAAGCTTTTCAGACACAAAATCATGACTCAGAATCTAAGAGAAAATAAGTGACATAATAAAATACAAGGCTATATATCGTGAGTTTGCTATTATCTATAAAAAGATTTAAATATGGATAATAACAAACTCACTGATCTTGAAGAGAAGTTCTGCTTGGTATATGCCTGCGGACCTTCCCCCTATAATGGTAACGCCAGAATGACCTATGATTTGGTATTCAAGGGCGAGACCGGACTGCTGTTTGATCCTGAAGCAGTAGAAGAAAAAGCGCGTAAGCAAGTAGAAACTTCGATAGCTGTCAGGAATCTGATGAGCCGAGATGCTATCAAGGATAGAATCGACCAGATCCAAAGTGAAAATCTGGTTAACGCAACCACTTTGCGGCCCCGTCTGACTGAGACCCTTTTGAAGATTGCCGATGAATGCTCCACACTTATAGTGGAGGATAGATTTGGAGTTACGATGTCTCCAGCCGCACTAAGATCCGTTGCTGTTAATGCTATCAGTAAATTGACTGATATGTATGGAATCAAGGAGGATATTGCACATAAGGTAACACTGGAAGGTGCCGATGGCGATGGAATCACTTTCAACCTCATTGTTCCAGAATCCAATAAAGAAAATGAATTTGAGCAAATTATTGACTAACAATAAATTCATACAGAAATGGATACAAAAACTAATTCAATTGTAGGTAGTTTCATAATCAATAATGCGAAAACTATCTTGACTTTCATCATTTTTGTTTGTGGCCTTTATGTGCAATATCAGGCGAGTATGATGAAAATGAGCCAAATGGAACACGAGATTGCAACGATTAAGGTTCAGGTAGAAGACCAGTATGTCAAGCTTGATAATATGAAGCTTGACAAAGCTGTCTTTGAAGCCAACATGCGCCAGTTTGCGGATATGTCAGCAGATATCCGGCAGATAAGGGACAGATTGGAAGATATACTTGGAGACCACCAACGACATAATCCATCAAGCAAATGAGCGTATTGAAAGTTGGCGATCAGATAACAATCCGATATTCTAAGAAACTTGAACAAAACGGCAACGCTCTTTTGACCAATAGGACTGGGGTAGTAACGCGAGTCCTCACTTCAGGTGGCAACTTGACTGGGGCGTATGTCGATGTAAAAGTCATGCGGAGAATCAGGAATTACTATATCCCCATATGTTCCATCGAAGGTTCGGATATGGTAAATAAAATGAGAACTTTAAGTATTTTAAAATCCACTAAATTATAAGATTATGAAAGTGTTGAAAAAAGGAAGTCGGGGAGAAGAAGTCAAGGTTGTGCAGACTAAATTGTTCCTGATGGCAGATGGAATCTTTGGTCCATTGACTGAAGAAGCAGTAAGGGAGTTTCAGAAGGCTAATGGCTTGGTAGTTGATGGCATAGTTGGCGTAAACACTTGGAATGCTTTGGATAAGCTATCTGCTCCATCATTGAAGCGAAGCAAACGAAATATCAAGGAGATAATCCTCCATTGTGCCGACACTCCGGAAGGGAAGGACTTTACAGTGAGTCAAATTAGGTCGTGGCATCTGGAGTGTGGCTTCTCTGATATTGGCTACCATTATGTTGTCTATCGAGATGGTTCTATCCATTTGGGTCGTGATGTCAATATCTCAGGCGCCCACTGTTCTAATCACAATACCATAAGCATCGGCATATGCTATATCGGAGGCCGGGCTTCTGTTGGCACAACTCCAAAGGACACCAGGACTCCAGAACAGAAAAAAGCTATTCTGGAGCTTTTAAGGGATCTGAAGAAACTGTATCCGCAAGCCACTATTCACGGTCATAATGAATTTGCAGCAAAGGCCTGCCCTTCCTTTGATGTAAAGAAAGAATATTCAAACCTTTAATAAGCTTAATATGAAAACCGTTTTAAAGAACGCAATACCATATCTGATTATCGTGGGTCTGGTATTATGCTTAAAAGCTGTGTTTCAAGAGTCAGAAGTTTATCGTAAAGATTCCTTAGCTCTTGAAGCAACTATTTCGGATCTATATCAAGAAATCAAATACACCAAGATTCAGCTGAATGACTCCATCGAAGCCTATCAAGCAGAAGTCCGCAATCTGACATTTAGTCAGGATAATCTAAAAGCTAAGTATAACAAACTGCTTGCTGCCTCCAATACATCAGCAAAGGACGTCAGTGCAGTTGCTGATGTTGCATCTGTTATCCATGATAGAGATACAGTCATAGCTATGGTGGACTCTTTCGGAGGCCTGAGTGCCAGATTGGTTGACCCCTTTGTAAACATAGGGGTAGAGGTATTTCCGGACAGAAACACTATTATAGAGTACGAGGTCAAAGATAGTTTGACAATCTTTAATATTCAGAAACAACATTCTTGGCTTTTTGGATTGATCAAGTGGAAGGAACATAAATCTACTAAGGTCATCAACCATAATCCCAAAGCCATGATTCAAAGTCTTCAGACAATAGATATTTTAGAATAATGATAAAGGAAGAAAAAATAAAGATCCTTCAGGGTCTTAAAAAGATAGGCATAAAAACTGCGGATCAGTTGAAAGGTGTTACAGGTCGTAAAGTAAATAAATGAGGTTTCAAATATTAAGTTCGAATGTATCGGGAGTCCGCTTTGCTGTGAAGCAAGGCGGATTTTCTTTTTCTGACTATTATCTATAAAATTAAGATATGGCAAGATTACGACAACCTAAAGGATTAAAAATAGAGTTCCGCCCATCAGTAAGGCAGTATGAGCTATGGAATGCTTTGCAACCTAACTATTGTGATAAGTGCGGAGGGTCACTGTATATAAAACCTAATGGTTTTGATAAAAACGGTCATCAAATTTATCAGGCCGCTTGTAAAAAGTGTGGTAATACCGATATCCCAGAGCAAGTGCTTGGGGGCGGCTCTGCTGGTGGTGGCAAGTCTTTTATTGGCTGTTGTTGGCTTGTGTCAAGTTGTATTCGTTTTGAGGGAATCCGTATGATAGTTGCGCGTAAAGTTCGTACCACTTTGTTGAAGACAACGTGGAAAACCTTGCACGATGTCCTGGATCTATGGGGGTTGAAAAAAGATGTGCATTATCATGAAAATAATGTAACCTTCGTGATTACATTCTGGAATGGCTCAGAAATCATAGCAATGGATTTGACTCCCAGTCCACAGGACCCTGATTTCAACTCTCTTGGCTCTTTGGAAATCACTGGAGGCTTTATTGATGAGGTTTCCGAGGTTTCTGAAAAGGCTGTTGAAGTATTGGCATCGCGTATCCGTTACAAGATTGCAGAGACCTTTATTGTAGGTAAGCTCTTTATGTCAACGAACCCATGTCTTACTTGGGTGCGCTCGACCTTTGTTATGACTGATGATGGAGAGCCAGTAAAACTGCAACCTGGCTACCGATATATTCCATTCAGTCTTTTTGACAATCCAAATGAGTCTTTCCGCGCTATCTACTACAATAAGCTGAGCAAGCTGCGTAACAAGGCGGACCGCGATCGTTTGCTTTATGGTAACTGGTTGTTCACAGTCAGCAATAAAATGGCTGCCTATTGGAACTTTGATGGCAACAAGCATCTTATTCCGAATTTGAAAGAGCAGGCTTATAATCCTATGAAACCACTTATTCTGAGTTTCGACTTCAATGTAAATCCATATATGAGTTGCCTCCCCATACAGATTGATTATGATGCAAAAATCGTTAATATCTTTCCTGAATATGTCGGCTATCCCAAAGACAAGAGAAACAACACTCCGGCTTTTACCCGGTGGATTGCAACACAGCTTGCAGCGGAAAGTCATGTTGGCGGAGTGCTTCTTACCGGCGACCCTGCTGGTCTGCATCGTTCCACCCAGACTGAAGAAGGAGTCAATAACTTTACCATTGCCAACAAGAATATGACCAATGCAGTCCTCAGACCCAAGATCCATTTGCTCAGTAAGCAGCCGGCGGTTGTTACTCGTCTTGAATTTATAAACGAGCTTTTCTGTAATTATCGGGGCTGGACTATCAGGATAGATGCTCGATGTCATAGACTCATTGAAGACTTTGCCTATCAGAAGAAAAATCCCGATGGCACAAAGGAGAAAAAGAAAATCCTTAATGATAATGGGGAGCGAGTAGAAAAATGGGGGCACTTCTCAGACTGTTTTGATTACGCTATGATTTATTATCTGAGTCAGGAGTATGCAAAATATAAGACGGCAACCACTGAAATAGTCACTACAGTTGATATGAACGATAGTGTCTATGGAATCTTTGACTATTAATAATAAACTACAATCATTATGACATACAACCGATTTCTGACTAACAAAGATTATTGCTGCATTGCTACTGAAGAGCATATGAAGCAGATTATCCGTGATGTGCCGGAAAGAATACCCCAAGCTGAGCAGAGGGCAGAAATGCAGATCCTGGAGTATCTCGACCAATACTATGAGATTGAGAAGATCTTTGCTGTGGGCAAGAACATCTTTGAATATAACGTACAGATTTCATATCCTGGGCAAGTGTGGATAAGGAAGGATGAAGAAATTTTCAAGACTCTTACTTGCATAAATGGCCTGAAGCGCCCCACAAAGATTGTCTATTGGAGGCATGTCGATGGATTCATTGACCCTCGTCTTATAGAACACGCTCAGAAATATTCTCAGCATAAGACATATCCCAAAGGCCAGATTGTCAGGTTCGGAACTGAATATTGGCAATGTATGGTTCCTCATGGGTATGATGCGAATGATATTCATGTTCCTGGAGTAAAAGTTTGGCAAGAAGCTGAAGTGACTCCATGGGAACCGAATATGGAGTGGGAGAAAGATCAAGTATGTTCCTTCAATGAGCAGTTCTATCAGTTCTTGGGCAATCCCGATGATGAGGATTCTGAAGATGATGAGGATGATCTCGGAAAAGAGCCAGAAGAACAACCAGAAGAGCCAACTGACCCTGAAGAAAATGACCCTGAAGAACCAGAGGCAAATCAGTCAGAAGAGCTTTCTTCTAAAGAAAATGAAGGGGAGGGTGAGGACTCTGATGAAGGCGAAGAAGAAGAACCTGAAGAACCAGAATTGCCGGAGCCACCAGAGGAAGAACTCGTTTTGACTCCAGAAGAAGATGACAAATGGGGGTTGATAGGGGAGTATTCTGAGGAACTTGAATACGATTTTGCGGAAAATGTGCGTGACTATGTAGTCGTAGAAGATACAGTCTTCTATCCGATCCTAAATCCCAACCCAGATAAATTGGAGCCTGGAGTCAACATCATCAGGGATGACCCCAGAAATGCCAATATTGTGGCTCATATGTGCCGTATAGCCCTTTATCATCTTCATTCGATAATTTCCCCCACTAACATATCAGAAACGCGAAGATGGGCTTATGAGGACTCCATAGCTTGGCTATACAATGCCTCTAAATTCAAGATAAACCCACAGTTACCGCGTAAACGTGAGCATGGGACTTGTATGCCCAAAGTGGATTGGGCTTGCGAAACGTTCCAGCGCAGTTATGACCCATATGAAAATCCCTGGCTTACTTAGGAGCACGTTGTATTTTTGTCGAAGCAGGCGACCAAGCTCAGAATGATGAGCAAAGTCGCCTGTTTTTTTAACTTTATTTAACACTTTATAGGGCTTAAAATTTAAATTTTTTATGGATAATACCCTTTAAAATTCAAATTTTATGTGTAATTTTGCATCACAAATCTGCATTGTGTGATAAACAATGTGCATAATTTGTGATAATAGCTTTTTAAATCTTAACTCTAAATTGTTGAAATTTAATTAGATATAAGGAGCGAAGGGTTGATCCCCTCCACCTCCACTAATATTTCATCAAACAGACAATTCTCATTTTTGAGTATTGCCTGTTTGATGTTTTTTTTGTAATTTTGCAGTAATTTAGAATCAGTCTATATAGCAATATGAGATTAGTTGACCTTCAGCCGGGTGAAACCGGCGTGATTACCAAGATACTCGGACATGGTGCTTTCCGTAAGAGGGTGATGGAGATTGGATTTGTGCGTGGCAGGGAAGTGACCTGTATGCTCAACGCCCCTCTGATGGACCCCGTCAAATATGCCCTCATGGATTATGAGGTGTCTCTACGTCGGAATGAGGCATCAATGATAGAAATAATGCCTGTTCAAGATTGGCACGAACATGAGCAAGATGCCGACAAGGCGGAAAAGAAAGCCACGGCTCTTCATGATGATGAAGCTGCTCATGCAGTTCGCCATGATAAGATTATCAACGTGGCTCTTCTTGGCAACCCCAACTGTGGCAAGACTTCACTCTTCAACATAGTGAGTGGTGCCAATGAGCATGTGGGTAACTATGCCGGTGTGACTGTCGATGCCAAATCCGGACATCTTAATTATAAAGGCTACCGCATCAACATCGTAGACCTCCCAGGCACTTACTCTCTCTCTGCCTATAGCCCCGAGGAGCAATACGTAGTGAGATATCTCCGCGATGAGACACCCGACGTGATGATAAATGTAATAGTTGCTTCCAATCTTGAGCGTAACCTCTATATGACCACTGAACTCATCGATATGAACCGTCCGATGGTCATTGCGCTCAACATGTATGATGAATTGGAGAAATCCGGGGCAACGCTTAAGTATAAGGAGCTCGGTG
>CAYNEZ010000109.1:0-11628 GCA_964396365.1 uncultured Sangeribacter sp.
GATAGAAGCTACTACGGAAGCGTATGCCTGCTGGTTTGCTGCTTCAAGAGCTGCCTTGTCATCAGCCTTCGCAGCGGCATCAACCATCTCTGCAATCATACTATCAATCTTTTCCATATATTGGTCAACATCGAATTGGAATTCCTCACCATTTCTGTTGGCCTCAATCAAAGTCTTCTCAGCTTGCGAAAGAGCATAATTATAGATATCCGGAATCTTCATTTCCCACTCAGAAGTGTCGAACTCAGGATTCTGCGACTTTATTCTATTAAGTTCCCCCAGATATGCCTCATATATTTTCCGCAAGTTTTTTTCAACCGCATTATAGGCATCCTGATTGGCATTGTAAAGCTCACTCATTTCTGCATCGTAAGCCTTGGCTTCAGCCACCATCTTGCTAATCATGGCGTGAAGTTCTGAAGGATCAAAAACGTAGTCAAATTCCTTACCTTCATTATTGGCAATATCCAAAGCATTATCTGCTTCTTTCATGGATTTATCAATAATCGGCTCAATAATTTCCGGCCACTTGTTATTGAAACCTGGAATATTTTCTGAGATATAGGTCAGCGCATCTTCATACTCCCGAATTATTTTTTCAATTTCCGCTACTACTGCTTTATAAGCAGCATTGTTAGCGGCTACGAGAGCTGAATTGTCGACTCCTAAGGCAATAGTTTCACTACTAAACGCAACATCCTTGTTGCTTTCGTTAACAAAAGCTATGTCTTCTATCTTCAGATCTCCTCCGGCAAAGTCATTTGCAACATCTACGTTGACATATAGGAGCACACCACTATCTCCGGAAAAGGGTGTATGGTTAGCGGAAAAGGCTCCAACACGCAGTTTCCCATTCGACACTTGATTTCCGTTGACGTTATAGTTGCCACCCTTGGCACGATCCGAGAGTGAAATATCATACTTTCCATCAGCCATGACAGGAGTCACGCCTGTAGGGAGAGTAATGTCTGCCTGAAAACCGTAATACGAATCCGTATTATCAAGAATGAACTGCAGTGTTGCCGGTTTCCCTTGTTCAAGATTCGCGGGTTCAATGTAGAATCTATCTGCCGATACAGAAAAAGACAGAATAGACATAAGACCCAACAGTATGGGGAAAAATTTAATTTTATTCATATCACTTAGCTATTTTAAGGGTCTTTTCACCAACTTTCATCATATATACACCAGATGGCACGCTGACATTTTCAGAATCAGAAGCAGCTACAAAAGACTTGATGATCTTTCCATCCAATGTATAGACTTCAACATTCATTCCGCCTGCATTAAATATAAGGATACCACCGGCGGCAACTTGAACACGTACATTTCCAGCGAGTGTCGAATCTATACCAGACTCACCATTGTAGCTTGAAGCAAGCTGATAGCCATTTGCATCTGCGTCTGATGCAATTATATTTCTGACGGCTATTAGGTCTGAATCCAACACATCGCCATCAACTACGATTTCCATAACCGGCTCATTGCTTTCAACAAAGAGTGAGTTCCCCATGTCAAAGAGAGCCACACGCATGTGTCGGTCATCAATTCTTCTTGTAGTAATCGAATGGGTAACGGCAGCCCTATTTCCGATATTGACCCCTACAAGATTCATTCCTTCAGGCACCTCAATGTCAGCCTGGAGTGCGACATAACCTTTAGTGTTGTCGAGAGTGATTGGAACAAGGAAACCATTTGGTGCCATTTTCTTGTAATTACCTATCACAAGGGCATCAGCTGATTCACAGCTATCGTCGGATGTCATACGCGCTCTGCTCTGATTAGATGAAGGAGCAGGCTGGGCAAGTGCAAGAGAAACAGTTTCGCAGGCATCCGCGAATGTAATTTTTCCATCCTCGCTTCCGTTTGAGTTGGCACCTGCTATGTAAAACTCTTTCCATTCATCCGCATCCCAATCAGATGGGATAGCTTTATATTCCAGAATATAGTTGGAGATATCAACAGCATCTGTTATGTTAATTTCCCCGTCCCAGTTTGCGTCGCCTAATTGAGGATAACAAGCGACATCGCAATTTGCAGCAAGATCCCCGCATTCTACTGTAATGATGGCCTTGCCGATACCCACAGCTGTCACATTACCCTCGACATCAACAGAAGCAACCTTATCATTTGATGATGTCCATGTCATCGGAGTGCTTGATGCATTTTCGGGTTCAATAGTTGCGACAAGAGCTTCGGAGTCTCCAAGAATCAGAGTTAGATTATCCCTGTCAAGTGTGACAGATACCGGGTCTGCCGGCTCAACGTCATCTTTTATTTTTATGTTGCCCGACTCATCAACAGAAATCCATATGTAATCAGACAAACCTAAAGGAATGGGAAGATTTTGATAATCTCCGTTTGGCAACTTAATGACAACTCTCAGTTTATAGTCACCTTTAGTCAGATCTGTAGGCAAATTCATCCAAAAAGCAGTGTATCCGGCTATATTACCAGGGAATTCCGTCTCTGTGACTGGAGAATAGCTTACTTCTTCACTTGCATCAGAAGTTGCCTGTAAGTATAATTCAACATTGAAGTCCTCCTTAGAATAATTGAAAACACCCCCATTGTCGAAAGAGACACAAATGTTTGAATTTCCCCAAATTTCAGTGCCTACGATTCCTCCGGTTGCGTAGATTGGATACCAGGACAGGATATTGCCTTTGTCCGGTTGGATTCCGCAAACAATAGACTGGGATTTGGTATATCCTCCTGAAGCATCATCAGACTCGGGAGCATCGGGATTCAATGCAGACAGGTTGAAGTATCCATCACAATAGCCTCCCCATCCCCAATTGATGTGGAAGAAGCCATCTTCATATCCATCGCATATAAAATCATGGCCACCCCCTTCGCTATCTCCACCATAGATCACCGGGCGGTTTGCCTTCAATTCCTCGTATATGATGTCTTCCCACTCTTCATTTGTGAAGTAATCACGCATAAGATAGCGAATGCCGGCATCATAATTAAAATACATTTTCAAGGCAGATGCCGCCAATGGATCCATAGCACCACTAAAATTTAATGAGTACTCCATATCGACAGCTACGCCACAGGCAAACATAAGATCAGCCACGGCATCATTCTCCTCTTCAGTTGAGTTACCGTCGTAAGAATCAAGCATGGCGGAATAGTTGAAAGATGCATTTTGGTAGTCATAACTTAAATTATAACCTTTCAATTCATTGGCATACCAGCCATTCAATTCATAGGAATAGCTCCCTTTACCTGAAACAGGGAATCCGTGATAATTTATCACTTGAGCCATCGCTGTAGCCACACAACCGGTCACGCATCTTTCGCCTCCAACCTCGGGACATTTTAGATTATAGGGATATGATTGGTCCCAGGTGGTAGAGATAAGATAGGGTATGTTTTCGCGAGTAGCCCTTGTCTCATTATCACCGGCGATCCGGGAAATGCCTGATTTTAAATTCTGAGATGCCACCAAAGCGTATTGCCCAAGCCACCATTTCAGTTCAGGAGAAGCCGTAGCCATGTCAAATGCCCCGTTATCTGAATATCCGAGCAATGCCGGCATACGGTCGTCGGCGGATGCTATGACAAATCCGTCGGTATTCCGGTTGAATACAAATAAATAATCCTGATTATTTAATTTCTCGGTATGGGCAAGCACCAGGGGGGTCTTGCCGACCACCCGCTTAGCGGATGATGACGATTGAAGTCGATTCAGGGCTTGCTCCGGAGTAAGTGGAGAAGCCACCAGATTCATCCATGATGTCAAAAGCAATAGTGATGAAACTATAACTTTGATCTTGATTTTGGTAGAAATATAAAACATATTATAATAATTTGGTTATAATGACACAGGTATCAGTATGCCCTCCCATCAGGCAATATGCAAGCGTTCTGAAAATGCAAAGATAATATTAATAATTTATAATTACAAGTTTTAGAGTAATAAATCTATCGCTGATAATGAACTGAAAGGGGGAGTCGGGTGTTTTATAAGTAGAAAGGATGATATAGGAGGTCTGTGAGAAAGACCTTATGGAATATAAATAAGCAAAGCAGCTGTAAGTGTCCCCATAGGCGCGATGCCTGTCAGAAGACGATGCAGCCAAAATGATCCTTAAAACGCCGAGGTTTTACCCCGGCGTTTTTGCATGGTGCGTGGTGCGTTTTACGTTTTACGTGGACTGAGGATTAGAATGGATATCCAAGGGCGAGATGGACAGCGAATGCGTCTTTAAAAGCGACGTTGAAATAGTGGGGAGTGCCGTTGGAGTATGGAGTGTGGAGTCCATAGCCAACATCTACGCGAACCACCATCATGCCGAGGTCGTAGCGCAGGCCCATGCCGGTGCCGAGTGCTATGTCTTTGAGGAAGGTCTTTCCTTCCAGTTTTCCGCCGGGGCGGAGAGGGTCGTTCTTCAGAAGCCAGATATTGCCGGCATCTATGAAAGCTGCACCGTGAAGGTCGCCGACTATAGGGAATCTGTATTCCGAATTTATCTCAAACTTGAAAGTACCCGTCTGGTCGAAATATCCGTTGACAAGATCCTTCGGAGCCCGGTAGCTGCCCGGTCCTATTGAGCGCACAGTGAAGGCGCGGATTGAATTTGCACCCCCGATATAGAACTGCTCCGAATATGGCACCTCCTTGGCATTTCCATAAGCGTGGGCAGCCCCGAGAAGTACCCTTGAGACAATCCACTGGTCTTGCTTCGGGAAGAGACGATGATTCCACACGAGCTGCACCTGCCCCTTCACGAACTGGGAGAAAGGAGTGCCAAATAGTTTCTTGACCCCTTTCACTTTTGCGAGATCATATAAGACGTCGAAAAGATTTCCCGCCTCTGTGAAAAGGGCTGTGAAAGTGATCTCATTGTTCTGCTCCCGCTCAAACCATTTATTATAAGTATAAGTATAGCTGAGCTGAGGGATGAAACGGCTTTCAAAACTCAGGGCGATAGCGGGATTCATAGCCATGACAGAATCGAACTCCTCCGTGGTGCGGATAAGCTTGTTGTATGTCAATTTAAATGGAGTGAATGAGTTGGTAGCATGCCTGGAAGCTCGCCACTCGTAGGTGATGCCCATATTGTATTCCGCCATCATGAAATATTTCGGGCGATTCAGTACCGACCCCCCGAGAGAGACAGTGGTCCAGTTCAGGTCGCGCTGCGATCTGGGAATAAACTTGGGAGCCAACAAGCGAGGGAAAGCGAGAGAAGATTGAAGTCCGAACTCATAGGAGTTAAACACACTTGAACGATTTCGCCCCGTCTGCCATTCATAGTCGGCAGTCAGGGACACGGATAGTTTTTCTCCACCTCCGAAAATATTATTGTGGGTAAAAGATGCTATCAGTCCGGGGCCGATGTAGGAGTTTGACTTGGAAGTGGCGTTTACTTCTATTGAAGCCTCCATCGGTCGGTCGTAGCGGCAAGTGATATAGACATCCATAAGCGGATTGGAAGAGGAAGTGTCTGCCAACACCGGTTGTATCTGGATATTGGAGAAAATGCCAAGACGTGAAAGTCGCGTCTGAGTACGGTCCATGTCGCGGACAGAGAATACCTTCCCTTCCCGGAATGTGATGCAGCCCGGAATCAGATTTTTTCTGACGCGTTGTGGACGCATTATTATCACCTCTCCCCTATTCGTGAAAAGAGTGTCAGGGGTTCCTTGGTTTCTATATACTTCATTGCGCTGGAGCAGAGTCACAATATTCCCTGTCCTGTATTTGTGCAGTGCTATCGACGGGATATTGTCGGCATAATCAAGTTTTAGGGCGACCGCATGAGGAGTCAAGAAAGTATCGGCAAGAAACTCCAGATATTCCGGTCGAAAATAGTAATAGCCTCGGTTTCTGACAGAATTGGCAATTTTTACTCGCAATGCGGAGAGAGAATCCACACAAAATATCGAACCCTTCTGAAGCCATGTGCTTTTCCTTGCAAGCGAATCGACAATGCCATCCAATCCTACCGGGGGACGGTTGAGATAAATAATGCTGTCGATGCGATATGGAGAAGACACATCGAATGTGTAAAGCAACGATGCTTTCTTTGGATTTTTCTTGTTAGGGATCTCCTCAAAAGTGGCTGTCGAACCAAAATAACCGTTGTTGGCAAGTATATCCTCTACAAGCTTTGTGCGCATATTAGCACGAACATCAGAAACGAGGACAGGTGGCTTTGCAAGCATACGATAGAGCCATCCATATACTCCCTTAGCAGAATCATTCCAATTATTATAGACCCAAAGACCTATGGGAAGAGGATCTCGCTTATAGGGAGAGAGAAGCGGATATGGATTGTTTGGCTTCACGTTGACAGCCTGTTGGAGTTCCGACACAAGGGCAGAGGGTAGCTTTTCATCATCCGTAGGATTGATCTTTATCTTCATTCCGTCGTAAAGCACCTCATCTTCACCGAGACGACGTGTGGTGCTGCAGGAGACTGTGAGGATAAGTAATATCACACCGAGTGCACACAGAGTGATGGATATATAGCGAGTATTATTTTTCATTTTCTTCTTCCTTTTTTGGGATAGCTCTTAGAGAATCTGTTGCGGTCTCGACAGCCTTTTCCATATCGATGCTCTTTTCATTGATCATGGAGTCGGCTGGAGATGAAATGGCTTTATTGGTCTTATAGTTTTTCCATTTTTCTTTAAAATACTTGCTTAGCCCGAAATGAGTGATTTCGGTGAAATAAGCAAGCCTACGGCGAAGCGAGAGACCGACACCCGTCTCTGTAATCTCGCCCTCAAGAACACTCTCAAAACCGGTATGACGGAAAAGACGGGCATTAAGACTCATTGTATTGGTCTGCTTCAGGATATATTCAAAGGCGATGTCACTGATAAGGTTCTGCTGGAAATTCTCGTCGGAAGAGGCATCTGTGGAATAATTACCACCTACTATAATCTTGAAGCGATTGTTGAGAAGAGACTTCGACACCTGATAAGAATAGGAGGTATTGGTATTCGTAGAGCCATTCGTTCCCGTTTCATATTGATTGACGCCAAGATTTATGTCCACACCCTTCACATTGTTGGCAAGGAAGGAGTTGAGCGAAGAGGAAAGGAAGCTGAAAAGCGTGCTTGTAGCGAAATTGGAGCCGACAGACTTAGCACTCGGACCGGCATAACGACCGGTCAGCAAAAGGTTCATCGCCTGCTGCATACGCTGATCTGCAGTCATCGACTGCAACTCATTGCTGATGCTCATATCATCGTCGGTAGAGAGATCGAACACCACTGATGGAGCCGACAACGTATTGCCGATATTAAGCGATACAAGGAAGTTGACCAGACGTGTATTCCCGTTCATCTGTATACTTGCCTTTACTTCATCAGAAGCCTGGATGGCGAGAGCAGGATTCATTATGTCACCGCTCCACGTGATATGACTGTCCTGATCAAAAGTGAAACTCTTCTTTCCGATTACAGGAATGCTGTAGTTGGCATAGCCATTCCCGGTGTAGAGAGTACCGTTGAGCTTCATGTCGCCTACATAGTTTTGGAAATAGTTGAGCGTACCGGAAGGATTGCACTCCACCTTTCCTTGGTCGCCAAGATTGACGAGCACCTGCATGCCCTGAGATAAAATGGCTTTAGCTGTGATTCGCATACCCAAAGTTGACGTCAGGGAGTCGGCCGCTGCCACTTGTGTGGAATCGTTAAAATTCACAAACTTCACCACTCCATCGGCGCCCGTGCCCTGCGATAGGGCATCGGAAGTCATCGCCATTGTATATGTCACATCGGTAGTGGGCAACACATTCAAGACAGCATTGATGTCCATAAACGACATCGGGCCTTTTACGGAGGCATCAAGATCTACGAAAAGTTTTCCGGTGACATCCGCAGTGCGGCTGTTGCCACCTACCAGTTGCATGTTATTGGCTTTTGCAGAAAGGTCAAACTTCATATCGCTCATCTTAGTCGCATCCACAGTTCCTCTCAATGTCAGAGGATTTTTGTTTACGGCATAGATATCAAATTCATGGAAGTCGAGCACATTATCCGTCACAGTAATCGGATCTCGGTCGAAACGGAAATTAGTGCCAAGCATATTGAAGAAAAGTCCTACGGAGTCGCAAGAAATGCTTCCGTTGAGTTTTGGAGCTGAAAAACTTCCGCTAAGGCTCATGTCGCCGTCAAGCGCTCCGGATAGCTTCATGGTCTGAGGAGGGAAGAAAGGATTGGCAATCTTAAGCGGGAACTTGGTGAGCACCAGTTTCAGACGCTCGGCTATCATCCCCTTGTTGGGATCGAGTGAATCCGGAGCCAGGATAAATTGCACCGCGGCAGCCTCAGCGCCGTCTACGATCAGGCCGATCTTGCCTGCACTCTTCCCCTTGTTGCCCATGCCGGCAGCCATCGTAAAATTGAAATCACCTACGCGCTTCCTTTCATAGAAGAAATCGTTGATATCAAGATTTCCTTTTCCTACGAGAGCCTTGCCGGTGTAGCGCACATTTATATCGGAGTTGACGATAGCCTGCACAGGAGGTGGATTGAGCATCATATGCAGGAAGTCTTCCACCTGAATGTCCTTAAGATTCAGATGCAGATTATCCTGTCCTTTCTCGTTCTTCTCCGTGCGGAGGAGAATACTGCTCTTGTCGCTGCTTGCCATGAGGTTTGCCTGGATGTGACGGCTGTTGATGTTGAAATCAACATAGTTGTCGAGATTGAAAGTCCAGGGAAGATAAGCAATGGTAGCCTTGAGAGGAGTAAAGCGGAGAGACATGATTGAATCTGCAAGGGATGCAGTGAAACCAAGGCGGTATCCCATCTTCTTCTTTATATTGTGCTGCACAAGATAAGCCGACAGACGGTTTTCACCGAGATAACCGCTGACGCGCACATCGGCAAACTCATCGAAAGAACCCGGGCGATTGCCGAGATGCACGATATAATCAAGAAGCTGGCCGCGTGATTTCAGCGACATGGTGATCGTATCGAGACGCATCGACTGGGTCTTCAGCGCATCGAGCACAATGTCTCCATCAATGATAGAGTCTTTGTTGAGGCGCAGAGAGAAATCTTTAAATCCCATGCCTGTCGGGGCAAGGAAGGTCGAAGCTACCCCATCCCCTTCCACATCGGCAGAAAGGGAGAATGGAGGGAGTTTCTGCTCAAGAGCCTCCACATCCAGACGCCTGTCCTCGATCATTTTTGGCATGATGGCTGAAACGCTGGTGAAACCGTCGATCAATGGTTTGAGACCCACCGACGACAGGAAATGCACCGTGGCGCCTTCCGCTATCATCCTGCATTCAGTATCATTGGCTGTAGACACAAATTTCAGGCCTACACCCGTTGGGATCACGATATCCTGGTCAGGAAGATGCCAGTCCACATTGTCGGCTGTAAGGTCTACGTCATAGAGCCAGGTATGTGGGGAGGCAGTGCCACTGATATGTATTTTTCCCGAACCCTCGTTTTTCGTCTCCGACAATCCAAGTGCATTCAGATCCACATGACGGAGATCAGCCGTCAGGTCTGCCTGATAGTAATTGTCGGAAATCTTTCCATTGCCGGCTATGTCGAAAGAGAGTTGCGGATTGGAGGAATTGGCCTTGAGCGTAAAATCCTCGTCGCGCAGAGTGGCAAGGAGAGTGATATCTTTTATGTTGTGTCCATTATATAGCGCACTTGCGAGGTCAAGACGCACGTCTGTGTGCGCTCCCCTCTTCTCAGGGTTGAAACCGGCTCCTTGAGCCGACAGCGACGCCGTCACCGGCCCGATGGTCTTGTCGCCGATGAAGGCACCGACGTTGAGGGAATGCACAGCGGCGCGCACATCATACCTCTCGGAGTTCATGCCCACATGGCCGTCGGCGGCAAGATTGCCCAGTGGTGTCGTGAGCTTGAAGTCTGCCGCGTAGTTTTCACGATTGGCAGAGGCAGTGCCTTTGATATTAAGAGTCGGGATATGTATGCCTTCCAAAGGCACAAATTTCTTGATAAGCTCCGGTTTGCGTAGTTCGCCGTCAAAATCAAGATTTGCAATCAGCTCCTTAAAATCGAGTGCATTCTTAGCTTTTCCATTGGCGCGCAAAGAAATAACACCTGGTAAAGCCACATCAAACTGCCGGATATCGGCATCGTCAAGCTCTCCAGAAGCCAATATTTTTGCATTGAGTGGGGTGACGGCCGGAATAAGGGAAGTATAGGCGGTTAAATCAGGCATGAAGCTGTTTATATCCTGCATGCCGAGACTTGCGTTCAAATCGATGTCAAGGAGGGCAGATGGATTGAAAGCGAGCAGTGCGTTGGGGATTGCAGCAGATGCTTCAAGATGGGAGAATGGAGTGCGGATGTCAAAATTTTTCAGCATCATGCCCGTGGAGTCCATCGAGAATGTACCTTTGCCCTCGGTGATAGTAAGGCCGCATTGCTCCACTCCTTTCAGATATGTTATGGGGAGAGTAATGTTGGCTGCTTGATTATAGAAATTTTCTAGTTCGATATCAAGTCCTGACACACGGATATCATTTGTGTCGAAACCTTTCACTACAGGCGACCCCTGTACGGCGTAGCGAGCGTTGAAATCGGTGAGAGTGATACGGTCAGCCACTACTGTCGTTGGGGCTGAGGGAGCGGCTGTAGTGTCGGGAGCGGGAGCCGGATGCTCATTAACGTACTCGAGAGAGGGAGCAAGCATGAGAGCATCGCCATGAGTGGCAGTCACGTCACTCATTCGTATGGAGTTAGTGCGAAGATCTACCACACCCTCATCAAGTATGAGGCTTGAAGCATGAAACTTCAAGGTGTCGATGGTAGGGAGCATAGTCATCAAGAATGTCATATTCTCGATGTTTAATTTATTGGCAGTGATATAGAAAGGAATAGAGGTTGTGTCTTGGGGAGTTGGAGTCTGTTTCCAGACATCCATATTGAGAGTAATTTCTCCGTCGCGAAGTTTTGCCTCGTTTAGTGATATTTCGCTTGTGCGTATGTTGGCGCTTGATTTGTCGTCGACTTCGAGGAGACCTGCCTTGATAGTCATCAGCATAGAGGAGTCGGGAGAAAGCATACGGTAGTAGCCGTCGCGCAGACGTAAGCGCTTGATTTGCACGTCAAGACCAATGAGTGGGCGGAGCTTGACGTCGAGGAGAGCTTCGCGAGCCATCACCATAGTATCACCTGAGGCTTCGATTACACTGACTCCTGAAAGTGACAGATTGACAGGGAATTTAAGACGAAGTTTGTCAATACCGATTTTCATGCCGGTCTTATCAGCAACCATCTTGGTAGCGGTTTTGACGGCAAAGTCCTGTACCGGAGGGAGATATAGCAATACGGGGATTAGAAGTATGAATATGATGATTGCGCCGATCACCTTGAGGGGACGGCGTATCCAGGCATTCCTTATCAAATGCTTTTTGGTCTTCGGAGCAGGGGTATTATTCTGATCCTCAGGGATTGTTGTGTTGGGTGTATCTTGCACTTGCATGTATGGGTGTAGATATGTAGATATAGTCTATATTTAAAGTAACAATCCCTAATTTCGATAGTTTAAATAGAGGGAAAGAATTTTTAGTCGTAAGTCTTCCGTTTTCCGTTTTCCGTTTTCCGTTTTCAGTCTTCCGTTTTCCGTTTTCCGTTTTCCGTTTTCAGTCTTCCGTTTTCCGTTTT
>CAYNEZ010000110.1:0-11426 GCA_964396365.1 uncultured Sangeribacter sp.
GACCCTATTCCGGATGTGCCTAAAGCTCTCCCGGTAGAATCTGTACCTATGGGGAATATTGATGATTTCCCTGAGTATCAGCTTGACCTTGAAATGGCTGAAGGACCCTTCAAAGGAAACTGGGAATCAATAGAATCCAATTATCCAGGCACTCCCGACTGGCTTCGCGATGCCAAATTCGGCATCTGGGTGCATTTCGGCCCTCAGTCTGCTGGACAGAGTGGCGACTGGTATGCTCGTCATCTGTATAAAGAAGACCACAAGGCATATGCAAATCATCTGAAAAACTTCGGTCATCCCTCTAAAGTAGGATATAAAGATGTATTGCGCACATGGAGCCCCGACAGTCTGAACCCCGAATACCTTACAGATCTATATCACAAGGCCGGTGCCCGATTCCTTATGATTCAAGGTGTACATCACGACAACTACGACCTTTGGGATTCTAAATATCAACCATGGAACTCCGTAAACATAGGTCCCCATCGCGATCTTCTGAAAGAATGGGCAGATGCTTGCCACAAGCATGATATGCGTTATGGCGTCACTTTCCACCATGAATATACATGGTGGTGGTGGCAGACGGCTTTCGGTGCGGATTCTGAGGGAGAATTTGCTGGTGTCCCCTACGACGGACATCTGACTCTTGACGATGGCAAAGGCCAATGGTGGGAAGGCTATGATCCCAGGTTGCTTTACGGTGTCGACCTCAGGGAGTATGAGTCGGTCGATAAGAATGCCCATAGCCCATGGTCTCCTCCAAAGCCCGGTATATTCAATCGTCATCTTGATTATGCAAAGTGGTATGCCAAGCAGTGGGCTCAGCGCATTATGGATGTCACCGACAATTACGATCCGGATTTCATCTATACTGATGGTACAGTACAAGGACCTTTCACTGGCGACGGTACTGGAACCGGATTCAAGTCAAACGCCATGCAGCACGTAATGGCCGACTACTACAATAAGGTCTTGAAAAACCGAGGCAAAGTAGATGTCTTCAGTATCATAAAGTTCCGCCGTCCTACCAATGGGGCAGTAAACACTGCCGAATTTGATTTCCCAGATACTATCAATTCTTCTCAGCCTTGGATACGCGAGGCTCCGGTCGGAGACTGGTTCTATGCACCCGGTTTTACTTATGATTCCGGAAGCATGATTAAGTTTATCATTGAGTCCATTGCTCGTGACGGCAACGCTGCTCTCAACATCTGTCTTCTTCCCGATGGATCCATTGAACCCGAGTGTGTGAAAATGCTTGAAGAGGTAGGGGTGTGGATGAAACGCAACGGAGAAGCCGTATATGGCAGTCGTGCTTGGCATACTCTTGGTGAAGGTGTGATGAAAGACGGTAAACTCCGTAAACTCCCCGGTGGCGGCCTTGGAAAACATCATGCTGATTTTAAGTTCACCCCCGAGGATTTTCGCTTCACTAAAGGGAAAAATGGCGATCTCTATGCTTTCTGCATGACTGTCCCGGATGGTGGCACTCAGCTGACGATCAAGTCCCTTGCCAACGGAGCAAAAGAAGTTTCTGATGTTCAGAACGTTTCGCTTCTCGGATATGATGGAGCGTTGAAATGGCAGCAGACTGATGACGGACTCTTCTTAACACTACCGGATGATATCTCCGATTTCCATTCCTCTCTGGTATTCCGTATCAACTAAAAAGCTATGGTCCAAAGCCCGGAAAGACTTTGGACCATATAAATTATTTTCATTTTTTCAGATAAGTAGCTCGCAGTTATAATATCATTAATTGTGTGAGCTACTTAATTGCTACTTAATTATGGATTCAGAATTTCTCCAGGCGTGAGAATTTCCAAAGCCCTTGTCCCCCTCTTGGTCCCTGTCAGATACGCAATGCGGTCGTCAGGACCGATATGGTCTTCATCTACGATCTGCTTTACTGCCTCCACTGAATGTCGGGGATCTTCAGGATCCGGCTGTGGAAAGTAATATGCTGAAACTCCAAAACTGAGTGCAAGCCAACGGTATACCTCTTTATTATGACAGATGGCAAATGTGGGGTTGTTGCCTCTGAATGATGCTATGAAACGTGCTGCTACTCCTCCGAATGCATCGGTAAAGATAGCTTTGGTGCCTACGCGGGTTTCGGATAGCACTGCCTGGCGGGAAAGGAATGAAGTGATGTCATCATCAGTCAAAGGTGGTATTTCCATTTTCTGTCGTAGGGATGCTTCCACTTCTATTGCTACCTTGGTCATTGTGGTGACAGCCTCTACCGGATACTTTCCATAGGCGGTTTCCCCTGAAAGCATTATGGCGTCAGCTCTCTGATATACTGCATTGGCCACGTCGGAGATTTCGGCTCTTGTAGGACGTGGATGCTCTATCATGCTGTGAAGCATCTGGGTGGCTACGATCACAGGTTTGTGAGCCTTGATGCATTTATGTATCATCATGGCTTGTATGCCGGGAATCTTTTCTGCAGGAACTTCAATACCGAGGTCGCCGCGCGCAACCATTATTCCATAACATGCTTCGAGTATCTCATCAAAATTGTCGATACCCTCTTGATTTTCTATCTTGGAAATGATTTTGATCGGTGACTTTCGTTCATCAAGTATAGACTGCACTTCCTTGACATCGGCTGCCGAACGCACGAATGAATGCGCTATGAAGTCAACTCCAAGATCTACGGCATAGCCGATATTGCGTTTGTCACGATCCGTAACGGCAGGAAGGTCTATGGAGACACCCGGAAGATTGACGCTCTTTCGTGAGCCAAGTGTCCCGTCATTGTCTGCTATTGCATGAATCGCATTTCCCTCTATATCTTTGATTGTAAATTCAAGTTCACCGTCATCGATGAGCACCCTGTCGCCTGGCTTGACAACGTTTGCTATATCAGCATAATTAAGATTAATGACTTTTGAGGAAGTCTTGCCGTCAGGATTTCCATAGAAAGTCACTGCCTCTCCTGCATGGAATTCTACAGGATCCCCTGTATCCGTGACGGTGGTCCTTATTTCTGGACCTTTCGTATCCATCATTATTGCAAGCGTGCTGTCAGCAGCGCGTGCATTTTCAACTATCTTTTTGAATCCTTCGTATTCGAGATGCGCCGAATTCATACGCACTACATTGACTCCGGCTTGTGCCAGAGCCTTTATAAATTCCACATCGCATCTTTTGTCTGATACTGTGGCTACTATCTTCGTGAATTTATGCATATGATTATTATGTGGGGTATTTATATTCGTAAATAAGTTTATATTACAATAAGATTAAACAACGTCATTACTAAGAATAGAACACGGAAGTTTAGTCTAAAGTTTGCATTGCATATTGGCTATCATGCAGTGAGCAGCACAAGAATTATGCCGAAGATGATAAGCACGGTGTTGGAGACTGCATATGTTATGGTGTAGCCTAATGCCGGTACGCTACTCCCAAGACGTTCCTGCACCGCACCCAAACCTGCTGTAGTCTTTCTTGCTCCCGCACAGCATCCTAACGTCACTGCTGGATGGAACTTGAAAATCTTATGTCCGATGACGATTGCAAGGAAAAGTGGTACCAGGGTGACAATCAGTCCTGCCACGAATATCTTCGGTCCTACTTCGGCAAAGGCGCTGATGAATGAAGGCCCTGACGCTATTCCTATCACTGCGATATACATATTCAATCCAAGATTATTGAAAACCCACAATGATGCTTTGGGGATTGCTCCGAACACTGGTTTTTTTGCCCTTAGCCACCCTAATACAAGGCCTGCCACAAGTGCTCCTCCGCTTGCACCAAGGCTTACTGGGACCGCTCCAACTTTTATTGCAATTGCTCCGAGAAGACCTCCCAGAAGTATTCCCAATCCTATGAAGACAAAGTCGGTGGAAAGTGTACGTGGATCAGCGTATCCGATTTCCTTGGATGCCTGTTCGATACATTTCTTCGAACCTACAAGTTCCACGATATCTCCCGGTTTCACTGTGGTCCCTCCAAGAGGATTGAGAGCAACATCATTCCTGGTGATTTTCTTTATGTCAACTCCGTCCATAAATTGCTTCTCCATGAGTTCATGGACCGTAATTTCCTGAAATTTCTTCATTACGGTTACGTCTACGTCTTCCACTGGGAATGAAAGTATATCTACGCCAGCCGTTTCTTGCCCAAGCCACTCATGTTGTCCTACGATCATCTCTCGGCGTCCGGCAAGTGCAATAATGTCACCTTTGGTAATCTCAGTGTCTGGAGTAATATTGTCGATAGTCTCACCGCTCTCTGAACGTTTTATGCGTTCCACGGTAATACGTTTTCCTTGAGTTTCAAATACATGTTCAAGCTCTGAAACTCTACGAGGCGTATCCGTCCATGGACCAACAGCTTCAAAAGCACGAAACGCTATTGGTCGGCAAGCATTGAAACTTGCCGGGTCGTTGCCGGCATTCACTGGACTCAATGTCTTTTCGAGTTCTCGGGTCATGGCTTTCACCTTATCAAGCCCTCCCATCATTGCCGGACCTATATATCCAAGTAGCCATACTGCTCCGAGCGTACCAAATACGTATGTCATAGCGTAGCAAACAGGTATGGCTGCAGCCATGTCCTTGATTTTTTCAGGGTCTCCTGAAAGGGAATTGATTGTATCTTCGGCTGCTCCCACTACAGGAGATGCAGTGGAAGCCCCTGCCATCATGCCTGCGGCTTGACCGGGATTCAGGCCAAACCAGAATGATACTCCTACTGCTGTGCCAAGTATTAGCACACACACTACCAACGCGAATATCACCTCTTTCAATCCTTCTCCTCGTAGAGACTTAAAGAACTGCGGACCTACACTGTAGCCAATGCAGAATAGAAACAGAAGGAATGAGACTGATTTCAACGGGCCACCTACATTTATGTCAAGTTGTCCTATAAGAACGCCGACTATAAGCACAGCTGTCACAGTGCCCAGGGCGATTCCCTTAAATTTTAGTTTGCCAAGCCAAAATCCAAGTCCTATGGTGAGGAATACCGCCAGTGCCGGGGTATGCCTTAATGCTTCCACTATCCACATTGTCTATTGTGATTTAAATGATTTCAATTTTGACTCCCTGATGTATTGCTTTCGGAGGTGTCTGGTGAGTTTTTCTTAAAGGCTCTGGTGACATAATCCGTTAGATATACCGTAAAGAGCGGGAAGATAATCATACCGGAAATTGGCAGTATCACCGCCACTATTTTTCCGGCTACGGTCACAGGGGAGATGGCACATCCTACGGTAGAAAGATTCATCATGGTCCACCATAGTGCTGTCCAATATGAATTAACATCCGGATTTACTCCTGCCTCACGCTGATAAAATATGAGTGAGCAGAAATATGCAATAAAGAGCATTATCGTGATGTATGACGCGAAAAGACTCGTCACTGCATTAGACGAGACATAGCTCACTACGATAGCCAATGCCAATGCTCCTCGAGCAAGCGGAATGAATCTTACAAAAAAGAGTGCATCCGGACTCAGGGTGATGTGCAGATAATTGACAATATTCAGCACTGGAATTGATAAAATAAGAAACCAAAAACGACGTTTGATATACGACCATTTCTTGTCTGCATAATATAGTCCTAAGAAGAAATCGAGAATAAAGACCATGCAAACCCAATACTGGAAGGTCATGTAAGCGTGATTTTCAAGGAAATTAATACGCTTGAAAGTGTCGTAGGAAATCCACGATATGAGTGCTGCGGAAAGAATCAGTACGACGATGTTCATAAACGTCATAATGATACGCTCTGACTTTGGCTCAGGCTTTAATGCCGGAGCAGGTGTGCTTGTGGTTGCCATAGTATTAGATTTTTATTTTGTAGATTTAGGTTTTGCAAAGTATGTTATCAGTGCCCCCGCTACCATCACTGCAATGGAGACAATCATTACTGTGGTGGGGCCTCCGCTTTTAAGAAGTACGGGGATTATGAAAGCTCCGGCTACTGCTCCGGCTTTGCCTATCCCGGCAGCGATGCCGGTGCCGGTGCCACGGTTTTCAATGGCATATACTTGACTTGGAAGTATAAACGTGATAAGGTGAGGACCAGCGTTGAGGAAAAGCTCAAAGATGACGAAGCCTGCTATTGCTACCCATGATGGCCAGTGGCAAAGATATGCCGCCATAAGGAGTCCGAGTCCTATGGCACTCCCCCAGAATCCTACTATCTGCATTTTTACATGGTTTTCCTTCTTAAGCAGATATAGCCCTAGTCCGAAGCCTACCATCATCACAAGTGTGAGCACAAAGGTTAGTCCGACAGAGTGGGTGATATGCTCGATTTCAGGAGCGGTGGCCGGCAGACTGTCGATCTTGAAACTCATGATGAGCACTGGAAGGAAAATACCTATGCCATATACTCCCAATCCCTCACATGCCCAAGGCACTCCTGTAAGGATGATCTTACGAAGATGCTCTTTGATGAATGCACCCATGCTTTCAGGCTTTGCTTTAGGTTTGGATGATGTGGCTGCAGGTATGTCGGATATCATACGGACATTTGGACCGAGGAATTTCTCGACAGCTTTTTGGGCCGCAGCATCCTGTCCACGGCTCATAAGCCACTGTGGGCTTTGGGCAAACCCGAGACGAGTCAGGAACATTATGGCTGCTATCGCGCCGGTTATGTAGAAAAGGTCGGGCCATATGGCTGGATCTTTCGACTTCGTGATCATCACGTAGCATATGATTGCTACTACTGCGCTTCCGGCTGAGGCAAGGGCCTTTGCCAACCCCACCATAAAAGTGCGCCATTTGGCTGGCATGAGTTCTGATATATAGTCAGGATCAAGGCTGTATTCGCCACCAATTGCAAAACCCATCAGGAAAAGCGACATAAGTAGCACTGGCACTGCGTGTATAAATACGCAGACAAGTGATGTGGCGAGTATAATGAGAGGGCATAGGCGGAAGAAGAATAGATAGCCAAAGCGATCGCTAAGACGGCCGAACACCACTGTTCCTACCATAATCCCTATAAGTGATATACACCCCATAAGACCCTGTATGCCGGAACTCAGTTCCGGGTGAGCTACGAGTTGAATGAGTGGAATTACAATACCGACCAGGGTGGCGAGTCCCTGACCGATGAACTGCCCAAGTGAGGCGGCTATCATTATAAATATCTGCCTCATGCCAAGGGGCATCGTCGCCAGATCGACTGTCTTGGATGTAGTGGAATCAGTAGTCATTGTCTATCGTGTTTTTTCGTGTTTAAGTATAGTAGATTTATATTATATTAACACAACGATGGCCTAAGGGTTCATTGAATAACTTAGGTTATTCAATGATAAAGGCCCATCCCTTGCAGAATGAGCCTTAAATAATTATATGATGAACTTTTAAACTCTTCAACCGCCATTATTGATATGAAGTCTCTACATTTATAAAGCTTTCTACAGAGGGCGCTCCGAATTCAATTGCCCCCATGTCAGAATTTGAGTTGATTACGAGATTGTAGACATAATGGCAACCGGGCTTCCACTCTTTGAAGGCGCTTGTAGATAGAGGGAATTTCAGTAGGCCATCTCCATATGTGCTTCCAGTCACAACGTTTTCTTCTGGAGTATTTGCGTTTGGCCAAAGTTTGGCTCCGCTGTCGGCATCATAGATAGAACACATCACTGCTATATATGTGTCTGCTCCACTACCGTTGTTGTTCCAGACAAGCTGTTGGGGTATGAGGTATCTTGAGCCCGGCACTGTTGTCGTGCCCATGTCAGTGGCTGTAGAAGTTAGTGTGATGATGTCGGATGCCGTTTGGCTCATATGCATCACGTATACTTGAGGAGTGTTTTGGTCTGTCCAGGTGCCAACTGTTTGATCTGTCGGGGTGTCGGCCGTTGATCCGGATGGGAAATGGAAATTACCCTTGGCATTTATGTTTGACAACGCTACATTGGTCACATTGACTTTGAGTTCAGGATTTGATGAACTCATCTTCACCGTGAGTTTGGATAGTGCGTGACGGAAATTGAATATTACCTGGGCATTTGACAGTCCGGCTCCACCTGTCAGGTCAGGACTGACTGCGTAGATGATATCTTCCGTTCCTTCTGTCGCATCGTATGGTACTCCTGCTATTGGGGTGTAGGTTCCCATCCATGATGCAGGGGCGAATGCGTAGAAGTCAACCGGTTTTTTCGACGGCCAGTATTTTACGGGGTCGTAGCTCCAAACGTTTGACGTGTTCTTTGACACCACCACATTGTCCATAAACAAATCTGGCGATGTCCCATTGCCTGTATATGCATAGACATTGAAGGTCTTGAGGTTGCTTGTGGTGATGTCTCCTGCACGGGAGAATTCCGTATTGGCGGCAAACCTGATTATGTTTGACTGGTCTTCACTCTGAGTGCGAGGTTCGTCGGTCGAAGAGCATGCCGACATGATCAACGCTGCAGATGCGGAGAGAATATACGCCGAAATTTGGTAGATGTTTTGTGTTTTCATGGCGATTAAATTAAGTTGGTGAAGAAATATGTTTATTATGAATAAAAGATTTCAATCAGTTGCCATCCGTCGACTCCAACCGATATTCCGACATCTGAATTTCCATCCGGATTCGTTGGGTCATCGGCTTCTGGAATGTCAAGACCTTTTATATTGATGTAAACGTCTTTGGGATGCTTACTGTTCATTATCTGTTCAGTTACATCGAAAGTCTTTGAATATTTTCCGTGGGATGTAGTCACAATTATCTCTAGATTTATCTTAGGATCATGAATGTCGGGATTCCCAAATCCAGTGGCAACCGTTTCCATTCGGCTTTGGCAATGAGGATCAATATATAAGGGTACCGACACGCAACAGGTCTGTTCGGAATTGCATTTAAGCTGAAGGCATACCGACCGTGCGAGACCCTTTAATATTGCTGTCGCTGTTTTTATTCGTTGTGTTCCAGTTACGGAATCAAGACTTATGTGGTAGTCAGTGGCAAGTGAATCAGGTGTCATGCAGATTGTCAATGCTTGTTTGTCGCCAGGGTAGAGAGCCATATTTGTCAAAGAAGCGGCATATAGCATGCCAGTCTGGGATGTGACGGAGTCGTTGATATTGCGGGTACTTCCTGAGAGGCGACTGAAACTGTCCGTATTTGAAAACTCTATACCTGGTAGGTCGTTGTTGAACGCGATCACATTATAGATTCCTGAAAGTATTTCAATTTCCCCTCCATTGCGACCAGTGATGTCAAAACGCCATATTTGTGAGTTTTCATCAGCAGGAAAGAAAAGGACTGTCATACCATCCGGTTTTGCTCCGGTAGCATCAATCCAGTCAAAATCCACCATTACTTTGACAGGATCACTATTGCAGACCAAATCCTTTTGTGTGCAAGAAGACAAGATACTTCCAGCCCACACAGTCAGGATGACGATAATGAGTGAAATCGGATGTGCCTTATTGCCTTGGATATTTCTCATAGTATTGGCGGGTATTTCTATAAGAATCAACAATAATTAAGGAGTTTGGTTTTTCAGACTGATTTTTGAGTACGCTATATTTCAAGCTTGTGTGATTTATGCTTAGCTAAGTAGGAAGGTGAAGTGCTTTAGGCTTATTTGTATATTTAAAGAGAATTGCATAAATTTGTAACTTAAAAAATGACGCTTATGTTGCATAAAAAAATCTGTGCTTTTGCATTGTTGGCTATGTGTGCCATATATATGAGGGGATTATCAAGGAATCTGCCAACTCAGAATCCGTTTGACGGTGCTGAATGGATCTCAGTTGATTCCGGATCATTACCGGTATATCCAGACTATCTATCAGTGTTCCGAATCGGTTTCAATATTGATATCCCTCAAGGTGATACAGTTTCATTTCTGTTTGGCATTGATGATCCGCGACTGATGGATGCTAACAAGAATGTCTATGGGCTTGCCAAGCGACCTGGGGAGTCTTACGTGCGTCTTCAGATATATAGCGATTCAGTGAAGCTCTTCCGAAGTGGTTATAATCCGTCGGATGATGCTGGCATCCCTCTGGCTGTAATGCCCGTAGATAATTTTCGTCATATCAATGATAGTATAGAGATTGCAGTCAATTATGGGAATACGGATGTCTTTGTAAATGGCAAGAAAATTGGCAGTAAGGGCGTCAATGCTCTTGTCAATGGTGGCGATTATATAGCTTTTCCGATTTTGGGAAAAATAGCAGTGGAAATTCCTGATGATAGCAATGCTGAGATCAGGGATCTCGTAATAAGCAACTTCCGTGATCCACGAAATGCGGTTGTGAGAATAGATGGTAGTCATAAAAAGACTGAATATTTCACTATTCCGGGAAGGTCTATGCCCGAAATGCGAACGATGATAGCTATAGATGACAAAAAGGAATTGGTTAAAGTCACAGCAAATGCAACTGCAATGGGAATCTACGACCTTTATGTAGACGGAAAGAGAATTAATGAAGAATATTTCCTTCCCGGTTCCACACAATATAATAAGACTCATCTTTACCATACTTTTGATCTGACAGATCATGTAAATCCCGGAGATAATGAGCTCAGGGTCAGGCTTGGCGAAGGATGGTGGAGCGGACCATCCACATTTATGGGTGAGTATTGGAATTTCTTTGGAGATAGGCAAGCGTTTATTGCGAATATTGATGTTGAATACACTGATGGTTCTCATGATCGTTTTGTTACGAGTCCGGAAAATTGGGAGTATTCTGTGGATGGACCTGTATTGGTAGGAAGTTTTTTTTCAAGGGGAAATTTTCGATTCCCGTCGAGATGATATTTGGCAAGAGTCTTCACCGGTCACTGACAAGCGTATTTGGCAAAAGGCAGTAAGTCTGCCATTTGAAGAGATCATAGCCCCGGTGGATGGTGGTTGGTCTGACGTTAATCTGAGGTCATCTTTTGGTGATCGCGTACTTGCAGTCGATACACTTACAGCAATATCCATGACTCAACCTCGTCCTGGTGTGTATGTCTACGATATGGGGCAGAATATGGCGGGAGTGCCGTATATAGTATTCAACGGGCTTGCTCCTGGTCAGGAAGTGACTGTTAGACATGGAGAGGTGATTTATCCGGATATGCCCCAATATGCCTCAAATGCTGGGATGGTGATGACAGAAAATCTTCGAGCAGCCATGTGTACCGACAAATATATCGCCTCTGGAATGCCTGTTGAGAAATTTGCCCCGCGCCATACCCTTCATGGCTACCGTTACTTGGAACTGACGGGGCTTGATGCTCCTTTGCCGCTTGATGCTGTCAAGAGTATCCCAGTAAGTTCCGTCCACGGGTTTAAGGCTCATTTCGAATGTTCTGACTCTCTGGTCAACCGACTTTGGGAGAATGTGAAATGGTCAACATTAAGCAATTTCATTTCGATTCCTACCGACTGTCCGCAACGCAATGAGCGTCTTGGTTGGATGGGTGATATCTCGGTGTTCTCACCCACTGCCACTAAGATAGCCG
>CAYNEZ010000111.1:0-11418 GCA_964396365.1 uncultured Sangeribacter sp.
TCCGTCGCTTTCTTGTGGCCCTTTGCTGCGGAGATTCTGCACTTGCCGACGACATAGCACAAGAATCTTACCTTAAGGCTTATCTTTCTTGCGATGGCATCAAAAACGAGGATAAATTCAAAGCTTGGATTTTCAGAATCGGATACACTACTTTCATCAATCACAAGCGATCTGAAAAAATCTTCTCTGATTATGATAATGTTCCTGACATAGCTTCGGAAGATGCTTCTGACACAGCTTTTCGATATCAGGAACTTTATTTAGCACTCAACCGACTACCTGGTAAGGAGCGAATGTCGGTGCTTCTTTTCTATATGGAAGGATATTCTATCAAAGAGATTGCAGAAATAGAGGATACCTCGCCAGATGCGGTGAAGCAGCATCTCTCGAGAGGAAGGAATCACCTAAGAACATTGCTAACCTTATAACCTCCGAATATGGAAGACGAAAAAATTAAAGATATATTTAAGGAATTTGATCCGGAGCTCTCTTCTTCTTTTCAGTTTATCACGAAACTGCAGAAAAATATGGAGGCAATGGAGATAGTCCGTCAATATAATGAAACACAAAAGAGACGCAATAAGTGGGCTGTTGCTATAGCAGGAATCTGTGGCTTTGCAATGGGAGTAATAATGACATTACTTCTTCCATTTATTACAGATTGGGTCGCTTCCATAAGCTTTGCCCTATCGCTACCTCCGACACTCAACTTCGCTTATATTGTTTGGCTTTTGGTTGCTACAGTTTCTGTTCTGACCACTGTAAGTGTATATGAAATAGCATTAAAAAGTATTACGTTACGCCAAGAACTGTCGTAGATGTGAGATGATTGATTCCCCATCTGGGATTTCTAATTTCTTGCTTATGCGGTATCTCGTTGACTCCACTGAGCGAACAGACTTGTTAACTATTGCAGCGATTTCTTTATTAGAAAGATTCATTACTAAAAAAGCACACATTCTGACCTCAACTGGAGACAGTGAGGGATATGCTGCATACAATCTACGAAAGAACTCTGAATGAGCCTGCTCAAAATGATGCTCAAACATCTCTCTACTCCCAATGGAAATATTCGTGGAAGCCAAAGTCTCCTCCATTAATTTCACTTTTTCTTTAGCATTCAAACTATTATCTTTCAATGTAGTTTCCAACTGAGAAATTGCATCTTCTTTGTGAGCAAGCGGCAACAATTCTGCCGCAACCTTGCTGCTTCCCTCTTGTATGATATCCTTGTAACTTCGCTCAATCTCTTGATATCGAGTCTTTAATTCATCAAATTCTTCCTTGAGACGCAAAGTTGACTTTTCTTTTCTTCTCAATTTGACAAATAACCACACGCATATTACAATCATTACTATCGCAAGCGCACCAACAGTTATCAACCAACGATCAGCAGATTCAAGTTTCTTCTCGATAGTCCCTAAACTTTTCGACTTTGCATTCTGGTCAAAAAGCATCAATAAACCATCTTGTATGCCAGAATTGGAATAAATGGAATCACTCAACGACTTGGATGCCATCAGAGTTTTAAATGCCTCCTCATGTTTTCCAAGCTTATGTTCCGCTATAGCCCTATTACCCAAGAGATATGCTCCATACAATTCTTTTTTAAGACTCTCACCTACCATTTGATATTTATCAAGACAGGATAACGTTTCATCATATCTACCTTGCATATTAAGCATATGCGAATAATTGAGAAGCGAGACAGCTTTTCTTTCATTGGACAAGTCGCTCTCCAATATATCTTTAAAGCAACGCTCAGCCACATCAAATTTTCCAAGCCGCATATATGTATAAGCTATATTGGTAGCAACGGACTCACGTCTATTTTTAGAAAGGGGAATATTTGACATACTATCAAGATATACAAGAGCAGTATCGTAATTATCATTATGCATAGCCTCTTTCATTTTCAAAGTGAAAAAAGCATACTTTAGATTGTCTATTGTATTCTGAGGCCACTTATTGTTAATAGCTTTTTTAAGAAGCTGACTGGATCTATCAATATATTCAAGCGAAAAAGGTACCGACGTCTGATGATTGAAATCAACCAGCATGCATTCTACCAATGAATCGTAATAGCGTAGCGAGTCTGGTTTGGTCTTATTAAGCAGATCGGCACATTGCACTATGCATTCGTAGAATTGTCTTTTTGAATAAAGACTGTGAATATAATATAATTGAAGCTTCAAATCTTTAGACAAGGATAATGAGGACGGATATTTCTCAATCAATTCCTCATAAGCATCAATGACAGAATTATATTTGCATAAAGTATATGCCAACTCTGCCTTTATCCCTAAAACTGAGTCCCTGTCTGCTTTTTTCAGACTCAATAATGAATCTACATACACAAGTTTCTCAGAAAGCGGAGTATTAGGGATATTCATTCTATGCTCAAAATATAACGAGTCGTTGCCACCCTTAAGAGAGAATGTAGCAACAAGAAAAGTTGAAAACAGAAGTATTATTAATGTAACTGATCTTTTCATTCTTTATGACATATTTCTACCAAAGTTAGAAATAAATATCAACATATACAAACATTAATATAGGATTTTTTTAGAGATTTCGTTCAACACTACGCAATCCAATTATTACATTCAAATTAACTTAATATATTACAATAAAATAGACATTTGCGTATTTTTGCAGTAGTACTCAAATAGCACATAAGTATTCATATAGTAATCCTATTCTTTCAAAAGAAAAAATGAAAGTATAAATTTGCACAAACATAATCACCAATAATATCAAATATGAGAAAATTCATTTTACTTACGACTTTGCTCGTAGGCATAGCTACGATCATTCCTGCATTTGGAAGTGACTTATCTTCTAAACTAAATGGCAAAATCGCGGACAAATCGGCTTCTCCTTCTATGGTGTGGGGATGGTGTGAAGAACCGTCGTCAATTGGAGCTTTCCCAGCTGGTCTGTATTGCATCTCAGCAATTGGCTTGACAGAAGAAATATGTCAGAAATTTGAAGGATGCTATATAGAGTCAATTATTGTAAATAAAGGATATTACACTGAAAGTGAGCCCAAAATTGACCTTATGCTTTTCAAAGGCACAAAGGAATATATTGCCGATTGGGATGACTATACTTTATATGGTGACAAACCTTTTATGCTGAAAAAGGACATACCTTTTATCGGAGAAAAAGGGGAATGGGTGGAATTTGCACTTGATGAACCATACAGAATAGAGGCTGATAATGTGTTTTATGTAGGTTGGGGATATTACAATCTCGACGATAACAACATGCCGCTTGTTGGTGATGACATTCTTAACGGCAATCCAGATACATCCTGGATGATGGGAGAATACCCAGGCGACCTTTCATATGAATTTTGGACCAATTGTTGGACAGCCGGATCTAATTGCATAAGGGTTCGCTTAAGCGGTGACAACCTACCTTCAGATGATATCGCCTTGACTGGTATTGAAGCTCCGAGATTTGTAAAACTCAATCAACCGGCAGCAATATCACTTACAGTAAGTAATCAAGCCTCTTCAGTCATTAATGATCTTGAAATTAGCTATGCCGTTGCTGGGAATGAGGCTCGTATAACAAAAGTTAACAATCTTGATCTATCGCCCGGCAACCAAACAAACATAAAATTAGACGATATCATTTTGTCAAGTACAGGCAATGTCAGACTTGATGTAGAGGTAATATCAGTCAATGGCAATGAAGACTATAACGCATCAGACAATATGATCTCCACCTCAATATTGTGCTTGGAAGAAGGCTCCGGCTATAGACGCAATGTGGTAGTTGAGGAAGGGACAGGAACTTGGTGTGTGAACTGTCCACGCGGAATAGTCGGCATGAGAGAGATGGCAAAAAAATACCCTGACAACTTCATAGGCATTGCAGTTCACTCTGGTGATGAAATGGAAATTGAAGCGTATTGGCCCTATCTTGAACAGTATATTGATCCTGTAGGTTTCCCGTACAGTACCGTAGACCGTGCTATCAGCGGAGATCCATCGTTCAATGAACTTGAAAATAACTTTTTACGAGAAGCGGAGATTCCTGCTATTGCAAATGTATCCATATCTGAAATCAACATTGATGAGTCGACAGTCAATTTTACATCTTCAGTAGAATTTGTCGTAGCTGAAAACGACACAGAATATGGATGGGCATATGTCATCACCGAAGATAATGTTGGCCCATATATGCAAAGCAGCCGCTATACTGAAGGACAACTTGAAGGCTGGGATTCCGACAAACAATATGTTTTGATGACATTTGATGAAGTGGCTTGCGCCGCTGAAGATGTGATGGGGAATTTTAACATTCCAACAGATACAGAAGCCGGAATAAATTATTCTCAAAATGTCAAATTAAAAGCGGAGAACGTCAAAGACTTCAATAATGCCCACATTATTGCAATGGTAATCAATAAGACAACCGGATACATTGAAAATGCATCAAAAATGTCGCTTGCTGGTTATTCCGGAGTTGAAAGTCGCAAGAACGAATCCAAAATCAATTTAGAAGTTATAAATAAGCAAGTGAAATTACTCTCAGACGAAAAAGCAACTATTTATTCACCGTCAGGTATGTTTATTGATACGCTTAAGACAGGCGAATCCATCATGTTGGAAAAGGGAATATACATTGTAAGAGCAGGCAAGAATACTATCAAACTGCAAGTGAAATAATCAGTAAACAAGTTACGAATCAACTACTATTATTTACCATATTTCAGGGACGCAAGAATATGTGCGTCCCTTTTTTGTGGAGATTGAAAAAATCTGAAAGGAATATTTTGAAAGATGAGAAATTTAATGTATATTTGTAAAAAAATAAACGCATCGGAAAAGTAAAGAATTTATTGAAAAAGGTGCATAAATATGCTTATTCAGGTAATACTTCCTCTTCCTATTCAGGGTACCTTCACATATGCAGTGCCTGAAGATGTCTGCCAAATGGTGGGCATTGGCTCTCGCGTACTTGTACAGTTTGGCAGGAAAAAATACTATACAGCGATAGTTTCAGGCATAGATCAGACACCACCTCAGAATTATGAGGTGAAACCCATTATGGCTGTGCTTGATCCGCATCCGGCCCTTAGATATCCACAATTGAAGTTCTGGGAATGGATATCCGATTACTATCTTTGTTCTGTCGGCGATGTTATGAAAGCAGCTTTACCTACAGGGCTAAAGATTGAGAGTGAGAGTGTAGTGACTCTCAATCAGGATTTTGATTCTGATGATGGAATTCACCTTACCGAACGTCAATCCCAAATCATAGCCGCTTTGCAGCATTCAGGCAAAGAATCACTTAGCGGACTTGAAAAGGCACTCGGGATAAAGAACATGGCAGCCCACGTTAACTCGCTGCTCGCCTCAGGAATCGTAAGGGTAGATGAAAAAGTAGTTGAGAAATATAGGCCAAAGACCGTGACTAAAGTGCGTTTGCTTTGTAACCGCAACGATGAAGAACGTCTCCATTCTTTCTTTGACCAGACTAAACGTAGCAGTCAACAGCAATCAGTGCTTTTAGCTTATCTTGATCTATCGAAATTTATGGTCAAGGGAGAAGCTATGCGCGATGTAGAGCGTGATACACTACTGAAAGCCTGTGGGGTTTCACAAGCAGTTTTGAAAGCTGTAGCAGATAAAGGAATAATAGAAATTTACAAGGATAAAATCAACCGTTTCGCTTCTGATGGAGAAAAAAGTGGGGAAATGCCGGTATTGTCAGAAGTGCAAGCCAATGCTGCGAAAGAAATAAGGGAGTCTTTTCGAGATCATGCCATCACACTTCTCCATGGAGTGACAGGATCAGGAAAGACCGAGATATATTGCGATCTCATTAAAGAAGTGCTCGATCAAGGGAATCAGGTGCTATATCTTGTTCCGGAGATCTCCCTCACCACCCAACTCACAGACCGACTAAAGAAAGTATTCGGCAACCGGCTTCTTATCTATCATTCAAAATTTTCCGACAGCGAAAGGGTCGATATCTGGAATCGTCTTTTGACTTCCAACGAACCAATGGTAGTACTTGGAGTGAGAAGTTCAGTTTTTCTTCCATTTGCAAGGCTTGGACTTGTAGTTGTGGATGAGGAGCATGAGTCATCTTATAAGCAATATGATCCTGCACCTCGCTATAATGCTCGTGATGCCGCTACAGTTCTTGCCTCCATGCATGGAGCCAGAACTCTTTTCGGTTCAGCCACACCATCTGTAGAGACTTACTGGAAAGCTCAAAATGGTAAATTTGGCCTGGTGACTTTGACAGAACGTTATGAAGGTTCCTCGCTTCCGGAAGTGGAGGTGGTTGACATGCGGAAAATGCGTAAGCAAAAAGATGTAAAAGGAATCCTATCCGGACCATTACGACGCCAGACAAAAGAGGTGCTTGAAAAAGGTTGGCAGGCTATCATGTTCCAAAACCGACGGGGATTCGCCCCAGTGGTTGTGTGCCACACATGTGGATGGAGCCCTAAATGTCCTAATTGCGATGTAAGCCTCGTCTATCATAAGGGAAGTAAATTATTGAGGTGTCATTACTGTGGGTATACTCAGACACTTCCAGACCTTTGCCCGGCATGCGAAGAAAATACTCTTGAAAAATACGGTTATGGCACAGAGCGGATCGCGGAGGAGGTACAGGAAGAATTTCCAGACAAGAAGGTTTCACGTATGGATTTGGATACTACCCGCAACAAACTGGCTTATCAAGAATTGATAGAGGAATTTGCCGACCATCGCACAGATATTCTTGTCGGCACGCAAATGGTGTCGAAAGGTCTTGATTTCGACAAGGTAAAGATCGTGGGTGTCTTAAATGCCGATACACTTCTCAATTTCCCAGATTTCAGAAGCAATGAGCGAGCATTCAATATGTTGGAACAGGTAGCAGGCCGCGCCGGACGCCGCCAGGAACCCGGGAAAGTGCTTATACAGACCACAAAGGCAGACGAACGTGTCCTCGAACACGTTAAGAATCACGACTATTTATCATATTATAAGGAAGAACTTGAAGAAAGGCATAAATACTCTTATCCTCCCTTTACCAAGATCATCAACGTCTTTGTACGAAACAAGGATGCGGCAGTATGCGACTCGGCTGCCGTAATGCTTGCACTGGCATTAAGGGAAGTATTTGGCAATAGGGTCCTGGGGCCTGAGCGACCATTTGTGTCGAGAGTCAACACATGGTATATACAGCAGATAATGCTTAAAGTAGAAGCTGGAGCCTCTATGAAGAAAGTTAAGGCTTTATTGCGTCAGGTTTATCAGCGGCTTGCCCCAACACCTCAGATCAAATCCTCGCAAATTCACTATGACGTGGACCCTGTCTGAAATTAGGTTTGTGTATGTCAGGATTTTTGATTAAATTTGCAGTCGGTAAAGCAACGGACATACAAACCGTGTGTCCCTACCATGATGATAACACCAATAACAAAACTATAGAATCATGAATCTTTTAGCAGGAAAGACAGCCATCGTGACCGGCGCTGCTCGCGGCATCGGCAAGGCACTCGCCCTACGGTTTGCAGCTGAAGGCGCAAACGTAGCTTTTACCGACCTCGTAATCGATGAAAACGGCAAACAGACAGAAGATGAACTCCTCGCCCTCGGCGTCAAGGCAAAAGGTTATGCCTCGAACGCAGCCGATTTCGCACAGACTGAAGAGGTTGTGAAGAAGATAAAGGAAGATTTCGGATCGATTGATATCCTCGTGAACAATGCAGGCATCACCAAAGATGGCCTTATGATGCGTATGAGCGAAGCTCAGTGGGACGCTGTGATTGCAGTAAACTTAAAATCAGCATTCAATTTCATACACGCAGTTCTTCCAATCATGATGCGCCAGCGCAATGGCTCCATCATAAACATGGCATCAGTAGTCGGCGTACACGGCAATGCAGGCCAGGCTAACTATGCGGCTTCAAAAGCAGGGCTTATTGCTCTTGCAAAGAGCATCGCGCAGGAGGTAGGCAGCCGTGGCATCCGAGCCAACGCCATTGCACCGGGCTTCATTGAGACAGCTATGACAGCTGCACTTCCAGAGGAAGTTCGCGCTGACTGGTGTAAGAAAATTCCGCTCCGTCGTGGCGGACAGGTGGAAGACATCGCAAACGTGGCACTTTTCCTCGCGAGCGACATGTCAAGCTATGTCACCGGACAAGTGATCCAGGTAGACGGCGGCATGAACATGTAAACAATATTATGTATCCAAAATATGCTATCATAGTCGCCGGAGGGGTTGGAAGCCGCTCCGGCGATTCTCTTCCAAAACAGTTTCATGACATTGGAGGGCATCCGATGCTTTGGTGGACATTGAAAGCTTTTCATGACGAAGATATCAATACACGCCTAATCGTAGTGATGCATGCTGACTTCATCGACTATTGGAAAGATATATCCGGCACAGACTGTCCTCCACATCTTCTCACTTCCGGAGGTGTTACTCGCAAAGACTCTGTAGCTGAAGGGTTAGCTTTGATTCCAGACGAAGCTGAAGGACTGGTAGCTGTGCATGATGCAGCGCGTCCCCTTGCGTCGTGCCACCTTATCAATGAAGGATGGGAAGAGGCACTGAAATATGGAGCTGTCATTCCGGGTCTAAGAGTATCAGACTCATTAAGGGAAGGAACAGAGGAAGACAACCACAGCGTAGACCGATCCAGATATTTTGCTGTGCAGACACCACAGGTATTCGACCTGCATCTACTCAAGTCCGCATATACCAAAGCATCTTTGGCAGAAAGTTCTATTTTTACCGACGATGCCAGTGTAGCAGAATGGGCCGGCAACCGAATACATATTTATGAGGGTGATCCTACCAATATCAAGGTGACCTATCCCGGAGATTTCCGCATAGCAGCAGACATACTGTTAAACAGCAAATAACACATAGATCATGACACCTGTCTACGAGGACAATCACATCATAATAGTCCGTAAAGAAGCCGGCGAGATAGTGCAAGGCGACAAGACCGGAGATACTCCACTTTCTGAGATTATAAAAGGCTACCTGAAAGAGAAGTACAACAAACCAGGGAATGTCTTTTGTGGTGTCGTACACCGCATCGATCGTCCGGTAGCAGGACTTGTAGTATTTGCCAAGACTTCAAAGGCTCTTACCAGACTCAATGAGATGCTGAAAAAAGGTGAAATCCACAAGACATATTGGGCATTAGTAGAAGGGAAAAGAAAAGACAAAGAAGGGGAAATAGAATCATGGCTCCAATCTGACGGGAGGCTAAATAAAACACGGGTTGTCAGTAAGGGAACAACTGATGCAAAACTTTCAAAACTTAAATACCGTGTCATTGCAGAAGGAGAAAGATACTCTTTGCTTGAAGTCACACTTCTCACCGGACGCAAACATCAAATAAGAGTACAACTTTCGTCGACCGGCACTCCTATTAAAGGAGACCTGAAATATGGTGCAAAACGTTCGAATCCGGGAGGCGGAATCTCACTTCTTGCTAAGAAAATTGAGTTCATCCACCCTGTATCTAAAGAAAAAATCGAAGTTGAGACCGAACCATTGCCTGAAATGCTTCCGATTATTGGAAATTAATTTGGAAATCGAATAAATTTTGATTAATTTTGCACACAAAAGAAATTGTGTGCAATAACCGAAGTTTTTTACCTGAATTCACGTCAAACAATAAAACCCTGCAATATGGGACTTAAGACACGAGAAAGATTCATTGAAGTGGCCCGGCAGCTTTTCGCAAGGAAAGGTGTCGAGAACACGACTATGAACGATATTGCCTCTGCATCAGAGAAAGGACGGCGCACAATATACACATATTTTAAAAGCAAGCGAGATATCTACAATGCAGTAATCGAGCAAGAGACAGACATAGCTTTATCACAACTTCGAGCCATAGTCTCAAAAGCTATTCCTGCCGATGAAAAGCTTACTGAATATATCGATGCTCATTTTGAGACCATGCAGGAGGTTGTGTCTCGAAACGGTTCGCTTAGAGCATGGTTTTTCCGCGACGTAAGGAAAGTAGACAGGGCACGCCGTATCGTCAGTCGAAAGGAAACGATTCTTCTTCAACAGATTCTTGCAGAAGGAGTGTCAGAAGGGATTTTTGAGATCGACAATATCCCACGCACAGCACTCGTGATCACAAAGACAATCCAAGGACTTGACGTTCCATACATCCGCGATGATCTATCTGAAATTGGAGTAGACAAAGATGAACTGTCGAAATCTTTCGTGTCAATGCTCCTTTCCGGATTGAGGAAAAGATAAAACAATACGCGCATAAATAATTAAAGAAAAATATAATTCAAAAACACTACTTATGTATATAAACGCAATAGGCCATTACATACCGGAAGAGCGCATCTCCAATGAATATTTCAAGAACCTAAACGGTCTTGATGCAGATTGGATTATGCAACGCACCGGTATCGAGACACGCAGCAGATGCAAGGATGACGAAAGCATTGACACTATGGCATATGAAGCTGTAGAAAATGCACTTCCACGACTCCCCTACTCTGTAAAAGAGGTAGACTTGATCGTGGCTGCCCACTATTGCGCTTATGATACAGTAGGGACAGCGGCTCACAGAGTGCAACGCAAGTATGGTATCGATGGCGCCAAGGCTCTTTATGCTTCATCAGCATGCAGCTCTTTTGTCAACGGACTTGAAATCATCGAAGGCTATTTTGCTATGGGAAAGGCGAAGCGTGCTCTTCTAATATGCAGTGAACAGAATTCCTACTATTCTAATGATTCTGATCCAAAGGCCGGGCATCTATGGGGAGATGCAGCAGTGGCATATTTCTTGAGCAAGGATAAAGAGTCTGACAATGATATTGAGGTGCTTTCTGTCTATACCGAAGGACTCGGACACATTGGCAAAGGTCCGGATGGAGTGATGCTTCGTCCGAAAGAAGAGGGAATTACCATGCCCGAAGGACGTGATGTCTTCATGAATGCTGTGAAATATATGGAGTATGCCCTCAAAAAGAATCTTGACAACTGCGGACTCAAGAAGGAAGACAATACTTATTTTATCACTCATCAGGCTAATATGCGAATTGTGAAGCAACTCGCACGCATGATGGAAACTCCGATGGATAAATTCCTAAACAATATTCAAGAACTTGGGAACACCGGCAGCGCAAGCGCTCCGCTCGTATTGGCTCAGCATCAGGATGAGCTCAAGAAAGGTGATATCGTGTCGTTGATGGTATTTGGTGGAGGATATTCTTGTGCTGCATTTACAATCAAAAGATGAACTATCAAGTGTCAACTCTCATTTTTTATTATACTGCTAATTAAGAATTTAATAATATTAATATTCTTCATTAACAAAAATTAACTCAAAAAGACTTGACAAACGGCATAAAATGTTGTAATTTTGTATTCGCAATCACACCGCGGGATGGAGCAGTGGTAGCT
>CAYNEZ010000112.1:0-11347 GCA_964396365.1 uncultured Sangeribacter sp.
GCAGCTAATGCTGTAGCAGGGAGGCCTGTTTCGAACTGAACTTTCGGAAATTCTTCTGTCGCACTAAATGTGACTGCCGGCTCTACAGCTGAATCTGTAAACACAAATCCACCACATATCATTTTTGAACCGAGGGCCGAGAAATAGTAAGTTTTTCCTGCACTCACCTTAAAAGTAAGGAACCCACTGCTTTCCCCAAGTGCCACCTCCATGCCAGCAACAAGCCAAGGGAACTGTGGTTTGGTTTCACCAGGTATCTCTTCCATCACAGCTTGACCTCCTTCCGGCTTGGTTTCGGATGCAATAACAGTTCCATCTACAGTCCAAAGTGGAACTCCAGCTTCGTTTTTAGACTGCTTGGTGGCAGTAATGAAATACCGAGACGCATCTGCGGCATCAAAGTCAATATATCCGTTCTTGTCTGAAGGGAGAGTATAATTAATCAAATAGTCAGGGCCGGCAACCCCAAGCGTATATGCAATGGCTCCCGATGCTCCTTCAAACACGACATACTGCTTGTTAGGATTAAGTTTTGTAAAGACAGTCATCCAACCATCCTTCTTCGCCTTAATCTCAAATACAGCACCTGCCGACATGACTCCTTCTTGATAACTTACGAAATCTGGATTGGTATTACCGACAGCCCCGTAATTAAGGGAAAATTCGTCGCTGTTCTCTATCTTTATGTTACGATAATTCTTATAGTCAAGAGACGAGCCCCAATCATCATCGTAAGCAAGTCCGAATGATCCTACTTCAGAATCAAGGATTATAGTTCCTCCTGCAACCTCAGATTTGGTGGAATAAATACCAACATCCTCAAGCAAACCTTTATCAGCAAGTACTATAGTGGAATTACCGCTTACTCGGATTTTCATAGGTAGGCTCATCTGGAGGAGTAACTTCCGGAGTTGAAAGGGATGTTTTGAACTTCACCTCCGGAAGTTCTTCGGTAGAGCAAAATGTGACTGCAGGTTCTTCAGAGCCATCTGTAAAAACAAATCCTCCGCATACCATTTTGGAACCGAGAGCAGAAAAATAATAAGTCTTACCTGCACTCACTCTGAAAGTAATGAAACCTGTGCTTTCAGCAGGAGCAGATTCCAATCCAGCCACCATATATGGGAACTGTGGATGAGTAGCTATTCCATCTGCTTCAATAAAGTATTTTGATGCATCTTGCGCATTAAAATTAATATATCCGGATTGGTCAGCTGGAAGAGTATAATTGATTAAATAGTCTGGCCCTGCCACTCCAAGAGTATATGCAATGGCTGCAGTCTCTCCTTCAAACACAACATACTGTTTGTTAGGATTAAGTTTGGTAAAAATAGTAATCCAGCCATCTTTCTTCGCCTTTAGTTCAAATACACTACCAGCAGACATCACTCCATTCTGATAACTTATGAAAGTTGGATTAGTATTCCCGACGACTCCACGATCAAGCATGATTTCATTGCTGCCCCCTATCTTTATTTTACGATAATTTTTATTGTCCGGCGCAATTCCCCAATCGTCATCATAAGCAAGAGAAAATGAGGCTGCTTCATTTTGAAGTATCACTGTACCACCAGGAAATTGTTCCTTCGTACTCGTTAGGCCTATGGTTTCAAAATCCTCAAAGGTCGCAAGTCCGACTATGGTCTCAGCCGATGCCGGCAGCGTAAAGAGCGCTGTAAGCATCGTCAGTACTATTGATATTATATGTTTCATATAGCTTTACTTTAATCAGTTGACGGATGGCGGATTGTTATCATCCTCTCCCGGAAGACCCGAATCCGGATCTCCGTTTAAGTCAGGCGTGGTGAACGACATAGGATTCCCTGTCGTGCCCATCGTCATGCCATTATGCGTATACTCTACAAATGCCCATACTTCATAGCGAGTATTCGGCTTGAGATTTGTCAACTCGGCACTGATCAAATTGTCATCTCCAACTGTCGCGGAGACTTCCGTATAGTCATCCAGATTATCCATATTTCTATAGGCTATCATAGCCTTGTCGATCGGAACAGATGGAGAACTGTAATATGCATACACTGTCGCATACGTTGCTGTCCATCCCCTACCAAGCCATGGCTGGCTGACTTTTGGAGAGTCATCCGGGTCCATAACAACAGAATTTGCTTTCTGATCTATTCTCACCACTGTCACATCATCAGTACCAACGCGAGTAAACACAAGACTTGCTTGACGCACTGAAGTGGAATTATTAGTTGCTATACTAGCTCGTATTGTAACAGGATCAGAGGAAGCCTCTCCTGATGTGCGGTCAAGCGTCACCCAATCTCCTTCTTGAATTATTCTCACAGACCACGACTCTCGGGGAGAATACACCTGTACATCATAAGTATCTCCAGAATAGGGTACCTGAGACAACTCTGTCGGGGTTATGAAGAATGTGTCAGAAGAACCTTCCTGAGTGATATTAAGACGATGGGGGGTAAATGCATCTGACGGACTGCTTATTGTTACTTCCGCATAGCGGATAGAAGTACCAGGATTTCCATCAACACTAAAACGGAAACTGATGGTTCTTTCTTCAGTAGATCCGTCTTGAGGAGTATAGGAATCACCCTCCATTCCATTGCCAGGTATAATTTTCACCCAACTATGAGAACTGCTCACAATCCAAGCTTGGTTGGCTATTACAGTTACAATTGGTTCTGCTCCCGAGGAAGTACCAATTGATGAAATAACATCACCTGCATACTCTACCTGAATACTTTGACGGTCTTGTTCAAGATGAATCTCTATACTTTTCCCTGGTATATGGGTGCCATCGCTTTCAATGGCATAGACAGTGATATCACATTCTCGTTCGTTGTCACTGCGGTTGGGGGCAGCATCAATAGTAAACGAACCTTCACCTATATATCCTCCTGCCTCAGATTCAGTGCTATTATAGATTATCTGACACCATGAACCCTCACAGTTCGTTACCTCCACAATCCATCGGGTGGTACTCTTTACTGCAAATACCGTCGATGACTTTGCCGATCCAATTTTTAGAAGGCCATTATGATAATTATCAGATTCATTGACAGGATTAATACTTATATTGATTTTCGAGTCATCGGCAGCATACAGCCCATTTTCCACATTTTCTGAGCAGCCGACAAGAACTGAAGAATAAGAGAGGAGGGCAAGACCACCAAGTAGGGCTATGCCTGTATTTCGCATTTTATTGAATAGTTTCATAATCTGTAGGATTTAGAGATTTACGGAAAGTCCGATGTAGCCTCGGAAACCACCACGGGTAATGCCCGCAAGGCTGCATACATTTGCTATATCTCCCTTGTCACCGATAGGAACGGCATATTCAGGAGTGATGAAAATACCAAGGTGTGGCACTGGATGCCATGTAAGGCGAGCACCTATCGAGACATTATTGACCGTAAAGCCATTGCCCGGCTTATCCTTGGCTATGAGGCGCTGCTGCAAGAACCCCACCTGCGGTGTGAGACCGAATCGCTCTGCGAAACGGAGCCCATAGCCTGCGCGAACAGCCCACTCATCTACTCGATATGCAACTGCTTGATCGAAGATATTGTCTGTGTCATTATACCAGTTGACATCTTTCGACTTCCCAAGACCAAGATTATATGAAGCAGAAAGGTCAATGCTCTTAAACATGCCGCCGATTGTGAATGCCACTCCCATGTTGGAGGCTGCCATAAATCCTACGGATGCATAGAGTGTATTACTTGGCACATACTGGATTTTCTTCAGAATTACAGTGTCAACAAGTGTCTCGCCTCGTGTGATATGGAAGCGACGGGTGACCGGCGTATAACCACGACGCGAAAATGTCCATTCGTAGTTTGCCACCGGAAGCTGCATGTCGGGATTTGTCTCTATAATGGTGTCGGCTTGACTCACAATGACTCCATGCTCAGGCTCAGTGGCAAGTTTCAGATAGCCAAGATGAGGAGTCGGGGCATTAGCCTGGATATGCGTCACTTGGCCGGGAATGACACGGAATGTGGTAGTAGCCGGCTCATGGTCTTTCTTACGCGCTTCAATCACATAGTCATCGCCACGGAGATGAGCAGCATATTGCCCTACACCCTCACGACGACCCTGAAACCAGAGTTCGGCACCCCCGTCTACGTCAACGACCACGTCGCCATATTTGAGGTTTTCATCTTCCATCTGGAGACTGAACTGAACAGGACCATCACGCTCCACGTTGATGTCATCGTCGAAGAGCAATGAGCCTAATTTTGCTCGCACTGCATGAGTTCCATAAGGGATGAAGGTAGTGATCGGGCTGACGCCAACGCTGTCTCCGTCAATCCAGATCTCTGCATTGCGGGCAGAGGCTGAAAGCGAGACTTCCTTCCCTTCGGGGGAAAGGATCATTGAGTAGACGCGACCTTCCTTGATATCGGAGGGATAATAGAATGTCAATGGATCATACTTCGGGTGAGAGATAGTGACCTTCTGTGAAGCTCTTGGCACATAGAGCCACACCTGGCCCGGACCATGCTGTTCCTGTCCGGCAAATCCCTGACCGGAACCGCCGAAAGTCAGTTCCGAACTCGGGAGCGATGTGAAGATCTTGATGATGGCGGCTCTTTTGCCGTTGCGGTCTCGCTTTTCGAGGGTGTTGCTCTGCGCGTCCATGTCTTGCGGACGTGCCTCGAAATCGCGGACTGTCAGTTTCTGTCCGAATGCCGGCAAAGTCACCAACATCACGAGAAAAAGCAGTAGTGATTGAATTTTTTTCATACTATATGTTGTTATTGGTTGATTCAAAATTGGCAGTCTCTAAGTGATCAAAGATGTCAGGAAAGATACTATTCTTTGGGAGGGAATGTGAAGTCGAGTATGCGGCGAGCTACTTCGGACGCACTGAATTTTTCAATTACCGACTCCCTCATACGTCGGATTATTTCGGGATTGTCAACGTTTCGATATGCCCAGACTATTCCTTCGGCCACCATTCCTGCCCTTATGGATATGGAATCATTCCACTGTGCAAGCCATCCGGTGCGCAGGTGCTCCACTATGTCGCGCTGGCCTCCATGGTCGATAGCTACAGGGATGCAGCCGTATGCCTGACCCTCTACAAGGGTGCCGGGCAAAGTCTCATAATCGGAAGTGGAGACCACTATATCGCATCCTTCATAGGTTCTTTTTATCTCATCAGCTCCTTTCAGCATTCCAAGATGCACATGAGGAATTGCAAAATGCCGCATGCTCTCGATATCCTTGAAACTACCAAATGTGACAAGCTCCACATTGGAAGCCACTTCCGGATATGAACTTCTTAATACTTCAAGCGACCGCTTAAGCACAGGTAGACCTTTGATGGGATCATCCAGACGGGCAGCTCCGAAGATAATCCTGACTGGTCCTTTACGGCTCTGTTGATGCTCGGGAACTTTCCCCCCTTTATAAATTGGAAACGGATTTGGAATCACCTCTACGTCCAAGTCTCTCATCAGGCGACTCTCACTTGCCTTGGATGCAAGCCACGTGCTTACAGCCACAAATTTTATCTTTTTCGAAGCATAGAGTCTCTTCTTGACTTCCCACACACGGTGCGACATGTCGTTGTGGTTCCCTTTCATCCCAAGCAAGGGGCAGTCGCCACATTCATTGAGATAGCCGGAACATCCTTTGGCATGATGGCATATTCCCGTCATATTCCACATATCATGCATTATCCATACGACAGGCTTTCCGAGCCCTACAATTTTGCGTATCCCTTTCATACTGAGCATTCCCTGATTGACCCATCCAAGAAAGATGGCATCAGCATCCGTGACCCAGGAATGTTGCCATAAAGGGAGCCCTTCTGCAGCCGGGTCGATCTTGAAGAGAGTGGAACGCTTGAAATTATTGTGCATATACACCTCAAGACGTTCCTTGAGAAAACTATACTGGATTTTTCTATAAGGGGCGCACACTTTCACGAAATCTGACTTACTCAGTTTCTCACATACGAGCATACGTGCATCCACACCCGCGTCGCGCAATGCCTCGACGAGTCTATAGGTCACGATAGCCGCTCCGCCCCTTACGTCACTACGGCTCAGGAATGTCAGTCTCAATGCCTTACCCATGTCCGAAATGCACTCATTTGATTATGTCTCATATTTGGATTCATACGCTGACCTCCCCTTTTATGGCAGGCCAAGGATCATAACCTTCCAGCGTAAAATCATCATATTTAAAATCGAATATGTCCTTTACCTCAGGATTTATTTTCATCTTGGGAAGGGGACGTGGGTCGCGAGTCAACTGAAGATTGACCTGATCAAGATGATTCAGATAAACATGGGCATCACCAAGAGTGTGAATGAACTCTCCGGGCTTCAATCCGCACACCTGGGCCAGCATCATTGTGAGGAGAGCATATGAAGCAATATTGAAGGGGACTCCCAGGAAGCAGTCGGCACTGCGTTGATATAGCTGCAGGGAGAGCTTACCATCGCAGACATACATCTGGAAGAAGGCATGGCAGGGGGGGAGGTTCATATTATTGAGGTCTGCCACATTCCATGCGCTGACAATGATACGCCTGGAATCAGGATTATTCTTAAGGGTCTCCACTGCTTCTTTAATCTGGTCGATATGGCCTCCATCATAGTCGGGCCATGATCGCCACTGATATCCGTAGATATGCCCGAGATCCCCATCCGGATCAGCCCATTCATTCCAAATGCGCACGCCATGGTCCTGAAGATACTTTACGTTAGTATCACCTTTTAGAAACCACAGGAGTTCGTAGATAATGCTTTTGAGATGAGTCTTTTTTGTCGTGACGAGAGGAAAGCCTTCCGAAAGGTCGAAACGCATCTGATATCCGAATGTGGATATAGTCCCTGTACCGGTACGGTCTTCCTTGCGGTGTCCATTGGCAAGTATATGTCTCAGCAGGTCTTGATATTGCTTCATTTTATTCAATTCATAATTAATAATGCATAATTCATAATTATATTTCTGTTCGGTTTTTCAATTATGAATTGACATTACACATTGGCTAATTTATACTTTATGCATTTGGCTCCATAAGAGGTGTCTGGCGGTTGCGATTGCGGTTGAGCTGAAAATGTATGGCGTCGTTAGGACAAACATCGGTGCAGTCAAAACAACGGATGCAACGTGAATTGTCGACAAGACGCTTCTCCACCTTTATGCATTTCGAGGGGCATATGTCCTCACATTTCATGCAACTGATACATTTGTCCGGATCAATGGCAATATGCATCAAAGATTGCGAATGGAGACATCCAAGCGCTGTCCCGATAGGGCAGACATTGGTGCAAAAGCCTCTTCCATCTTTCCAAGCCCACAGCAATATTGCCGCAAGAGCCACCAATCCTGCCAAGGCTCCGATACCCACGGAGATTCCGATAGATCCCCACGTCATCGAAGTGTCGGCCGGACGCACTGCAGATGCAGCATTACGCATTATATTCCATGGTTCTATGGCGTAGCCGACGGCAAGAATACCCGCTACCAACGAACCGAGATATGCAAACAGAACTATATACCTTACTTTACTACCCTCTACAAATCGGAATGTCTTTTTAGGGTCGATCTTACGTCGACTCCAGACTACAATGTCTTGCAACGTACCGACAGGGCATACCGTAGCGCAATAAATTCTTCCAAAAAGAAGTGTGGCGATTATCCACATGGCTGTGGCACCAAGAGATGCCTGAATTGCCGATGGGATAATCTGTGCCTGTTCTGAGATAATGGCATAGACCGGAGCGCTGGAGCCAAGCAACAGCCACAGCAAGGATGCAAACAGCATCACCAATGCCAGCATTATCCGGAAACTACGCATTCTTTTGGAATAGTTAAGAGTGAAGAGTGGAGAGTGATGGACGTTAGATTAGCGCTTCTTGCCAGCGGCTTTTTGCTGTTGGCGCATCATCTCCTGCTGCTGCTTCTGCATCTCCTCCAGGCGTGCCATCCAACCCGATTTCTTCTGTGGTTTCTTGGCATTCTCCTTCATAGTCCTGCGCACATCCTCTTCCTTGACAAACCATTTGCGGATGGCATAAGTCTGAATGATTGTGATAAGCAGCGAGAGGAAATAATAGTAGCTAAGGCCAGCAGCATAATTATTGAAGAATACAAGGAACATAAGCGGCATCAGATACATCATCCACTTCATGCCCGGCATGCCGCCGCTCTGGCTCTGCATAGTAGAGCGGGTATAGATTATGTTGGTGGCTGTCATGAGCAGACAGAACAGGGAGATATGATTGCCGAAATATTCAGTGACAAGAGGGATGTTGCCACTCCATGAGATGATTGCATCAGGAGCTGCAAGGTCATGCGCCCAAAGGAACGACTGCCCGCGGAGTTCGATACAGTTGGGGAAGAATGTGAACATCGCGAAGAGTATAGGCATCTGAAGAAGCATGGGGAGGCAGCCCGACATCGGGCTTGCACCAGCCTTGCTATAGAGAGCCATCGTCTTCTGCTGACGCACCATAGCATTTTCATTGCCGGGATATTTATCGTTGATCTCCTTGATGTCGGGAGCAAGAATACGCATCTTGGCTTGACTTACATAGCTTTTATATGTGAGTGGGAAGAGCACAAGCTTGAGAAGGATTGTAAGCACGAGGATTACAATGCCATAATTCCAGCCAAAGCTACCGAGGAAGTTAAAGACCGGAATCACTATGAGAGTATTGATCCAGCGGAAGATTGGCCATCCAAGGGGAATCAGCTTGGTAAGTTTGAGGTTTTCATCCTCATAAGTGTTCTTGTCAATTTTATTGAGGAGAGGATACAGGTTCGGGCCAATGTAATAGTTGAAGCCTGCCGGATTTGCCGCGTTCCAGTCATAGTCGTTGACTTCTGCATCGGCAGTAAGTGATTTTAGATATACACTCCCTTTGAGCACTTCACTATTGAAGTCGGCAGAATTAAAGTTTTTGTCTGCGATAAGAACGGAGGAGAAGAACTGATTCTTGAAGGCAATCCATTTGAGTTTCTGTTGGCGTTCCTTGCTTTTGTTCTGGTTTTCGCTCATTTCTTCTACAGAACCACCAAGGAATTTATAGGCAAGGCGTGAGTTGCGCTCCTCAAACATGCGTCCTTTCTCCTGGCGATGAATATCCTGGTGCCAGTTGACGCCAAGTTTGCGCACATTACTCTGGACAATGGGTGCCATATTCTTCTGCACCACTTCCATCTTTATCATATAGCTGTCACCGGCCGGAAGGGTATATTTTATACCCCAGAAAGCATCGGCAGAAAGATCAAGGGCCATAAGGACAGTGGAATCAGTCACCTCCTTCGGAGTGAAGTAAAGGTCGGCTGTGGAGATTTCCTGAGGAAGAGGAAGAGTGAAACTCATCTGATTTGATTCGCTATCAAACATCACGACTTTCTTTTTCACCTTCTTTGTCTCGTCAGGGTCATACTCAGTGTCGTATTTCTTAAGTTCGGCACGCGACACCATACCGCCCTTGGACGACAGGTCAATTTTTATGACATTATTCTCAAGAGTGATCTTTTTGTCATTGCCTGAAAGGAAAGATGCGAATCGGCCGTAGCGTCCTATCGAGTTGGAAAGAGCACGCACCTTGTCGATAGCAGCAGTATGCTCCGCTGCTGTCATGGCATTCAGATTGTTGGATGCAATGTCTTTCCATGGAAATGTCTTGCCGTTGACTGTGACGGTTCCGTAGATGGAGTCGCCTACGAGGGCAAGCTTGACGCCATTGGAATTAATCTCGACGGCAGACCTACCGTCTTCAGCAGTGACGGGAGTGCCATTAGAAAGGATGTTTTTAGCAAGCCATTCACGTTCGGTGTCGGTGAAAATCGTGGCTGCAGTCGGTTTGTTGTCAACAACTGTCTGTTCTGACTGAGCCTGTTCCTCCACAGCGGCGGGATCCGGCGATGTAAAATACATGAAACCGAAGAATACGAGGGCCATCAGAATCAGGCCATAGACTGTGTTCTTGTCCATTACGGGGGCGGTATAAGTTTAATGTTGTTATTGTAGAATGATGATGAAAAGCCTTTGCGGCAGACCGCATGGTTATTCAAACTGCAAATTTAATGTTTTTTTGGGGAATTCGCAAGAAAATTTTTGAGTTTTGCGTGGTGCCTGACCACTGACATTATGAAAAAACCGGGAAGAGCTTGTCGGCCCTTCCCGGTTTATGTATTATGATCAAAAATTTCGATTATTTGAAGCGGCGGTTGCCCTGAAGAGCCTGTCCTGCTGCTGCATCGACAGCTGCTTTCTTCGCGATTGAGCGCTTGAGGATAGCGTAAGCTACAGGAGCAGCACAGAAGAGTGAGCAGAATGTACCGACAATCACACCGTAGATCATAGCGAATGTAAACGAACGGATTGTGTCACCACCGAGGAAGAAGATACAGAGAAGCACCAACAGGGTGGAGAATGATGTCATGATCGTACGTGTAAGAGTAGTGTTGAGCGACTTATTGAAGGTCTCATAACGATCCTCCTTCGGATAAACCTTCATCATCTCACGGATACGGTCGAACACAACCACGGTATCGTTGATCTGATAACCGATTATGGTCAGCACGGCAGCAATAAATGCCTGGTCGATTTCCATTGAGAATGGCAGGAAGCCCCAGCAGAGTGAGTAGAAACCGATGATGAGGAATGCCGTGAGCGCAACCGCGCAAACAGCACCAACAGAGAATGCAATGTTGCGGAAGCGGAGAAGGATATAGAGGAACATACAGATAACTGCTATGCTCACTGCCCAATAAGCGTCACGCTTCATGTCGTCAGCCACAGAAGGACCAACTTTCTGGATAGAGATGATACCGTGGCTTTCGTCAGACACAGAGAATGCATTTTGATCCATAAGCTTACCCTGAGCATTTGTCAATTCAGGCTGCAATCCCTTATAAAGGAGATCTGTGATTTCATTTTCTACGCCTTCAGTCTCGTCATCGATCTTATAGTTGGTAGAGATACGCACCTTAGTGTTGTCGTCGATGGAGATAACACCTACGCTGACAGTCTTGTCGTTGGCAGCTTCCTGAAGCTGGCCAAGGAGACGCTCCTGAATGTCAGAAGGAACAACGTCTTTTTCGAACTGAACCACATAGTTGCGACCACCGGAGAAGTCGATACCCTGATTCATGCCGCGCACTACGAGAGAAACAACTGAAATAAGGATAAGAATACCCCAAACCAAAGCAGCTGCCTTTGTCTTGCCAAGGAAGTTGATCTTGGTATTGGTGAAAAGGTTGCGGCTGATGCTGGTGTCGAAAGTCATGTTAGCGCAGCGACCGTTTGCAGTGATAATATCAAATGCAATGCGGGTCAAGAACACTGCTGTGAAGAATGAGCAGACAAGACCGATGATAAGAG
>CAYNEZ010000113.1:0-11331 GCA_964396365.1 uncultured Sangeribacter sp.
AATGTGTTTATTTCGAAATCGTTTAGAATTTATTCAAATGTACTCTGTCTTGATGCCATTTTTTGATTGGCATATGTGTTTTGGCAGGATAGCCGACAGGTATTAGATTGAATGGAATTATTCCATCCGGTAAGTGAAGGATTCTGCTGGCTGCCTCCATTCGGTCAGAGTGAGGATAAAGACACGTCCACACAGCTCCCAGATCAAAAGCATGCGCAGCTAATAAGATATTCTCCGAGGCTGCTGACAAATCCTGAATCCAAAGAGTTGAGTCATCTCCATCAAGGAATCTTTCAGAATTGCCACAGACAACAATCGCCATAGGGGCTTGTACTGTCATCTTAGCATAAGGAAGTTCTTCGGCAAGAAGTTTAAGTATTTCATGGTCATCTATAAGTATAAATTCCCATGGCTGCTTGTTGACTCCGGAAGGAGCGGCCATTCCGGCATGCAGCAAAGCCAATTTTATATCGTCGGGCACAGCCTGGTCTGTAAAATTCCTTATGCTGGTTCTCGTCATTATATTTTGATAGGCCACATTTTCGATTTCTAAATTCTCAATATTTTCCATAACTTTCATAATCAAAGATTTTTATTTGAATATTTTATATCTTTATAATAATTCGACACTTTTATGCCCCAAATTGTTCGATAAAAACTTGCTGACAACACCTCTCATAATACTTGAGACGTAGTATTAGCAACATAGTCAAATCCTTAGCCACTATCATAATGAACATCGATGAAGAAATGTTTGCGGAGGAGAATGACTCTCTGACTTAAAGATTTTATTTTTTTGAAAGTTAGGATATGTCAGATTTTTTGATTAAATTTGCTGTATGAGCAGAGGAGAAGAGACAAGGAAATACGTGGCGATCGATCTGAAATCGTTTTATGCTTCTGTTGAATGTGTCGAGAGAAAGCTTGATCCGCTTGATACATGTCTTGTCGTGGCTGATGGAGAACGAACCGAAAAAACTATTTGCCTGGCAGTCTCTCCTGCTTTGAAAGCCTATGGCATAGGGGGACGTGCTCGGTTGTTTGAAGTTATTCAAAGAGTCAATGAGATAAACAACCGTCGAGGAAGAGCCGGAAGTTCTTATTCCAAAAAAGTTCTTGATAGTCATCCAGAAGTTCAAGTTTCTTTTCTTGTCGCGCCTCCAAGAATGGCTTACTATATTGAGTATAGCACACGCATCTATGATGTCTACCTCAGATTTGTTGCCCCGGAAGACATACATGTGTATTCCATCGATGAGGTGATAATGGATGTCACGTCCTATCTTGCTACCTACAAGATGACGGCACATGAATTGGCAGTCATGATGATAAGGAATGTTTTAGCAGAAAGTGGAGTGACTGCAACTGCAGGCATAGGCACAAATATGTATCTGTGTAAAGTGGCGATGGATATTGTGGCAAAGAAAATGCCGGCAGATAAGGATGGGGTAAGAATCGCCGAACTTGATGAGATGAGCTATCGGCGCCAGCTTTGGGAGCATACGCCTCTTACTGATTTCTGGCGCGTAGGAAGAGGAATTGCCGGCAAACTTGCACCTTATGGAATATTGACCATGGGAGATATTGCGCGCACCTCGTTAAAAAACGAAGATTTCCTCTACAAGATGTTTGGCTTGAATGCAGAGTTGCTGATTGACCATGCCTGGGGTTGGGAGCCGGTGACAATGGACCTCGTGAAGGCTTATCGTCCGGAAACCAACAGTATGTCAAATGGTCAAGTGCTTCATGAACCGTATCCGGCCGATAGAGCACGAGTCGTGGTGCTTGAAATGGCTGATTCCGTATCGCTTGATTTGATCGACAAGCGACTTGTCACCGACCAAATTGTACTGACCATAGGATATGATGTGGAATCATTGACTAATGCTGCTATAAGATCAAAATTTCATGGACGTGTCAAGACTGACTTTTATGGGCGTAAAGTGCCCGAACACTCTCATGGTACTATTAACTTCGACCGTCATACATCTTCCGGTAAGATCATAATTGAAAAAGTTGCTGAACTATATGACAGAATTATCAATCCTGATCTGCTCGTAAGGAGAATCAACCTTTCAATCAACCGACTTGTCAGAGAAGAGGACACCGCGTCAAGGCAAAAAGCCGTACAAATGAATATTTTTGAGGATTATGATGAGATTAAACATCAGCAAGAAATTGAAAAAGAAGAAATGAATAAGGAGAGACGCAGACTGGAGGCCGTACTGAAGATAAAGAAAATGTTTGGAAAGAATGTCATACTTAAAGGTCTTAATTTCGATGAGGGTGCCACCCAACGCGATCGAAACAGACAGATAGGAGGACATCATGAGTAGATATGACGATATCATAGATCTCCCCCACTATGAACCTAAGCATAAACGCATGACAATGGAAAATAGGGCTGCCCAATTCGCACCATTTGCGGCTTTGACAGGACATAGCGCCGCTATAGCGGAGACTGCAAGACTGACCGATAGCATGACTGAGCTCTCTGCGGATGAACAGTCGCGTCTGTCAAGAATACTTAACTATGCTTATGAGAGACAAACAGAGATAAATATCACCTATTTTCTGCCAGATAAGATGAAAGAGGGAGGAAAGTATGAGAATATCCGGGGAAGAATCAAAAAAATAGATGAAATGGAACGAATAATAATACTTTCTGGCGGAATTATTATCCCATTAGATTTTGTATATGATATCAAAGTCTAACCTTGGTCCTATCGGTAGGACTTATAGAATTCAATCCCTTGAAAAATATTGCAAAACATCAAAAAAATCGAAAAAAAACTTTGTATGTCAGAAAAATTTACTAATTTTGGGGAATCATATAGAGAATACAAAAAACTAACTATAAGAATTATATTTTAACCTAATTTTAAAATTAACTAACGAATGAACCTAATCTCAGCGTGTCGCAAGGCATCCTTCTTGGGATTGCCTGCGCTTCTTGCCCTGACGGCCTGCAGCAACGACAATGAGTGGAAGGATGTCGACGGCGCAGTACCCTCACTCGCCCTGACAAGCTCACATCAACGTTCTGAGGCCGGGAGATCTATTACAATCGCCGGTAAAGTGACTGACAACGATGGCATCGCCACTATTGATCTTGTCTGCCACGATCTAAATCTTAACAAAAGTATTAATCTAATTGAGATTTACGGCGAACCCCTGAAGGAATATGATCTTGACTATGCATTCAAGATTCAAGAAAACCAACCGGGGGAGGAATTCAATGTAGAAATCACTATCACGGATGTAGGTGGAAGAAAAGAGAAACAGAATCTCCGCATTACAATGGATGGAGACTGGACACCACCTTACTTCACCACAAGCCCGGACTCTGAAGTGATAGTGTTGATCAAGGAGAAGACAACTTTCAACCTCAAATTCAGCGTAGCCGACAACAGAGTGGTGGATTATGTTGACATAGACGTTGTGGATATCACTGAAAGCGAAAACGCTCCCAAACAAGTGGAAGGGTTCCCTCGCAGAGTTGAAGGTAATGGTACCGGAAAATTCGATTTCTCTGAGAAACTCACACTTCCAAGTAAAGAGGCCAATCTTAGAGCCACCGTCACTGCCTACGACCGTGAAGCTAACGAAGCTGCACACTCCGCAACGTTCACTTCGCTCGTGAAAGTGCAGGAACTTCAGGATATGGAGAAGATGTGGCTCTGCGATGTGACTAATGAAGATGATCTGAACTCAGACATCTTTGGAGTGCCAATACTTTGCGACCATGTAGGTCCATACAAGTATGAGGTGCGATATTATAATGAAAAAGCCGGTACTGAAATCTGTCTTCTCGGGCAAAAAGGATCCTTCGGGCCTCTCTGCTTCGCCCCCTCAAAAGACAATGCATCAGTGCTTGGTGACAATCCTGATGAAGTGAACCGTATCAAATTGAACCAAGCCAACTCCTATTATCTTATCAGCTTCGACACATTCAACGGATCATATTCTACAGAAACATATTCAGTGGCTGATGCTATCGACCCTGTAATGCATATGCATTTCGGTGGCGACGACCTCAACACATGGTGGGGTGGCTGGGATACAGATGCTTGGTGGCAGGAATATTATTTCGGCCCAATGAGCGGCGGTCCGGACGATGTCTTGAAGATGACTCAGGATTCCAAGAACCCACATATCTATGTTTACGAAGACTGGAAGCTAAACAAGGGTGACGATCTCCACTTCGCTATCCATAACTGGCACTCCCATGGATGGTGGAACTTTGTGACATGGCGTGTTGACGACAGTTCAGATCCGAGCAAATTCATGTATTATGGCAATGTACATCCTGATAATCCTCACTACAGCGGTAATGCCGATTATTTCAAGTGGAAATATGGCGACAAGGTAGATCTCGAAAAGTGGGGAGATGAAGGATATCGTAAGGAATTCGTTCCTGATAACTGGGTAGATATGAAGGCTATCGAACGTGGTGGCACTTTCAAACTTATCTTCGATGCCCATACAGAGAGGGCTAAGCTTGTACCTCAAAACTAATTTATAACTTGTATTAGGAATTGAGTCTTACTATCTTCCACTCAGAAAGCTGATATAATATTACGCCCCCGGGCCTCAGCCTGGGGTGGATCTCCCCCCATTTTGTTGCATCGGAGAGGCGATTGATGATATCGACTTCTGAAGTGAAGAAGTTATTCTCAATAATTAAAATTTAGACAATTATCATGAAAAAATACCTATTGACAATGCTGGTCGCATTGTTAGGACTTTCTGTTTGGGCGCAAGGTCTTACAGTGACTGGTGTCGTCACCTCCAAAAACGATGGTGAACCTCTGATAGGAGCCACCGTCAGAGTGCAAGGCACGAGCAAAGGCACAGCCACCGATTTCGATGGCAATTATACCCTATCTGATGTGCCTTCAAATGCTACGATAGTATTTAACTATGTTGGATATCAAGAATTAACTGTTCCGGTTAAAGGACAGACGGTTATTAATGCACAATTATCCGAAAGTTCAACTTCGCTCGACGAGCTTGTAGTGGTAGGATACGGCGTTGCAAAAAAGAGCGACTTGACATCATCAATATCTACCATAAAAGGTTCTGAGCTCAATGAGATGGTAAGTGGCAACGCAATGGACGCAATTCAGGGCCGTGTACCAGGTGTGCAAGTAGTTTCAGGTGGCGGACCCGGTGCCAACCCATCTGTAATGATCCGCGGTGTCACATCTGTCAACGGAACAAGCCCTCTTTACGTTGTTGATGGAGTGCCATTGAACACTGATAATATCAACTTCCTTAACAATAACGACATTGAGAGCATGGAAGTGCTCAAAGACGCATCAGCTTCAGCCATCTACGGCACCAGAGCTTCAAATGGTGTGATCATCATCACTACGAAGAAAGGCAAATCCGGTGCAACCCACGTTGATTTTTCTGCATCCGCAGGTTGGCAATACATCCCGAAGCCGAGCATAGCATGGGCAGATGAATATGAGAAAGTATTCTACGCCCGCTACGAAAACGACGGACGCGTAGCGCCTTGGAACTCACCTTATGTAGATTATGGGGAAGTCGACAGCACGGATTGGTGGAAACTGGTAGTTGACAAGACAGCCTTGGTACAGAACTACTCACTCAGTATCCGAGGGGGAAATGACAAATATGTCTACAGCCTCTCTGCCGGCTATTATCGAAACAACTCTCAGTTTAAAGGTGGCTATTGGGACAAGATGAACGTACGTCTCAACACAGAATACAACTTCACCAACTGGCTTAAGGCCGGACTTGACCTTGCACCAAACCTCGAAAGCTGGGAATCAGCACCCGAACTTTTTGCGGCTGCCATGAGCATGGACCCCACTACCCCGGTATATCGTCCGGAATCAGAATGGGATCCGGCAAATCCGATGAACGACTTCCAGCGTAGCTATAACAACCAGGAATGGAATCCTGTGGCTTCACTCGCACGAATGGACAATCACTCCACCAAGTTCCAACTTCTGATGAATCCATATATCCAGATACAACCGATACGTCAGCTCACATTACGCTCACAGTTCGGCGCCAATCTATGGTATCAGAGGAGTGATGGATACAACTATGCATTCCATATCGACGCTCTTGAGCAGAGTGCAAAAAATAGTGATTACCGTAATTATTCCGACCAACTTAATTGGAGCTGGACCAACACAGCCACTTATATGGACACGTTTGCCGATAAGCATAACCTGACATTGATGGCTGGCTTCACGGCTGAACGGTATGCCAACTATTGGGCTAATGCTTCGCGTCAGGACATTCCGGGCAACAGCGACCTGCTTCACGAAGTAGGAGCCGGTACAGGCGACCAGTTTGCCAACGGCGGCACATCCTATCAGACCCTGGCTTCTGTTCTCGGACGTGTTATGTATAACTTCGACAGCAGATATTACTTGACTGCATCTATCCGCTACGATGGCAGTTCCAGATTCCCACAAGGCAACAAATGGGCTACTTTCCCATCCGTTTCACTTGCATGGCGCCTTTCAGAGGAAGCCTTTATGGAAGGCACTCGCAACTGGCTCGATAATGCAAAAGTGCGTCTCGGTTGGGGCAAAGTCGGTAACCAAAACATCAATCCGGGTTTGTTCCTCTCCACCATGGACAATGGTGTCAATTATGTGTTCAATTCAACTCGTTTCCCATCTACAATCGTAGGCCAAATGGGTAATCCATATCTCAGGTGGGAAACTGTAGAAGATTATGATTTCGGTATCGATGCCACTTTCTTGCGCAACAGGCTGAACCTAACATTTGATCTCTATCAGAAGAATAGTCACGATATGCTCTATGCGGCACAAGGTCTGTTGATTGCCGGTAATCCGGCATGGATGGGAGCTATCACTCAGAATATCGGAGAGATGCGTGCACGCGGTTGGGAACTTTCACTCAGTTGGCGCGATCAGGCAGGAGACTTCGGATATGATGTTGGCGTTCAGCTTTCCGGAGTCCGCAACAAGGCAATTAAGTTCTCAGGCGATGGACCGGTACTTACAGGAGGCGGCCTGAACGAAAGCATCATCCGAAATGAAGATGGCCAGCTGATATCCCGTTTCTATGGCTATACAGCTGATGGTCTTTTCCAGAACTGGGAAGAAGTTTATTCTCACACTGACGAACATGGCACACTTCTTCAGCCCGATGCGCAGCCCGGAGATATTCGATTCCTTGACTTGAACCACGACGGCGTGCTTAACGACTCAGACAAGTCGTATATCGGCAACCCCTATCCTGATCTTATGATCGGTTTCAACCTCGGGCTCAATTGGAAAGGATGGGACTTCATCGCAAACTTCTATGGTACGACAGGCAACGACGTATTCAACCTTGAAAAGAAACGCTACTCAGGAGGAGGCGGTCAGAACGTCTACAGAGGCACATTCTATAAGGCTTGGCATGGAGAAGGAACGAGCAATGATATTCCAAGACTTTCCTACAACGACCTTAATCAGAACTACGGAAGAGTTTCCAGTTTTTATGTAGAAGACGGCAGCTACCTTCGTTGTAAACTCATCACACTCGGATATACTCTGCCAAAGAAATGGCTTCGCGACATTAATCTCCGACTCTATTTCTCTGCTCAAAACCTCTTCACAATCACAAAGTATACAGGTATGGACCCGGAACGTCCATTCTATGATGGAAGTGTAATTGAAAAGGGTATCGGCAATGCGAAATATCCAACACCGCAGACCTACCTTTTCGGAATCGACCTTAAGTTCTGACCATAAAATTGCATTATAAAAAATGAAAAAGACAATATATGCCCTTGCAGTGGCGGCTGGATTAGGAGCCTTAACTTCTTGCAACGACTTTTTGGATCAAGAAGTGAGGGGACAAGAAAACCTCGATACTTATTTTTCCACTCCTGAAGAAGTAGAGACATATGTAGGCGGATGCTACTATCAGATCGCAAAAGGCGGCGGATGGTGGCAAGTGTATAACACTTGGCTCCTTTCCGATATGTGTACAGACGATCTTTGGGACGGTAACACCACTCAAGACGACGGATATCAGGAACTCTCCCACTATATGCCAAATGGCAATATGAACGGTATCATACAGAATTTCTGGGGAGCACGCTATCAAGGAATCACCACTTGCAACCTCGGTCTGGAAAGAATCCCAAATGTAACGATGGATGAAAACCTTAAGAAACGTCGCTTGGCTGAAGTGCGCTTTTTACGCGCATTCTTCTACTTCGACCTCGTGCGTAACTTCGGAGGTGTTCCCTTGATGACCGAATATGCAAGCACAGGAGTTGGCAAGGAACGTTCCTCACAGGAAGATTGCTATAAGTTTATTGAAGACGAACTGAATCTTGCCATTCCTGATCTGCCCGAACGCTCTCAATTAGCAGCCGCTGATATGGGGCGCATTACAAAGGGAGCCGCTTTAGGAATCCTTGGGAAGGCTCAGCTGTATCAAGCAAAATGGGCAGAAGCAAAAGCTACACTCAAGACCATCATTGATTCTGGCGAATATCGTCTGCTTGAAAATTTCGGTGACGTGTGGAGCGTGAAATACAACAACAGTGCAGAAAGCCTTTTTGAAGTGCAACAAGCATATGGTGGCGACACATACGCCCTTGGTGGAGCTCTTACTGTCGTGACCGGATGCCGCAACGGTGTAGGAGACGGATGGAGCTGGGGACAACCCACGTCTGATCTTGAAAATGCCTACATAGCTGCCGGTGACACTGAGCGTCTTCGTTGGACTATCATAAAGACCATGTGTACTGAAATTGCAGGAGAAAACCAGTTTGCCAAGTTTATAGCCAACAATTCTACAGTATGCGGAGTTAATGACGCCAAATATAAGGACTACATCAGCAACTTCGGATGGACAGCCAGCGACTACTACAAGGGATATATAATCGACCCCGCCCAGCATAAGTCTGCGCGAATCATCCGCAAGTATTTCCTTCCATTGGAAGACCGTCCGGAAATCTACAACATTGACAAGATACCTCTAAATCACCGTGTGCTCCGATATGCAGATGTGCTTCTGATGTATGCGGAGGCTTGCGCTGAGACTGGTGATGATAGCCAAGGTCAATGGGCACTGAATCAGGTTCGAAGCCGTGTCAACCTTCCGGCTGTAAGCAGCTCTGGCACTACCCTGCGCGATGCTATCCGCAACGAACGTCGACTTGAACTTGCTCACGAACAGTGTCGTCTCTACGACCTGCGGCGCTGGGACTGCTCCAACGGAAAGAAGATGATATGCAATATAATGGGTCCGGAAGGAAGTTTTGTGAAATACAATACCGGAGCTAATGCTGACATGTATGAGAAATGGAATCAAGGAGAACCAAGCGATAAGGGCATCCGATTCCGTGAAGACCGAGATCAACTCTTCCCAATACCCAACTACGAAGTAGAGCATTCAAATGGTGCTATAAAGCAGAATCCAGGTTGGAATTAATTATCAATGATAACTGATAAATTGTAATAGATCAATAATTAAAGATTAAATATCTAAATGGATAGAAAAAAGATAATATCTCTTGCTTTGTGCGGAGCTGCCATGTTTGCCCTTGGAGCTTGCAGTGATGAGCCGCATGGAGTATCCACCAAGCACCCCATAGGTAGCGATGGTCCTGATCGCCCAAGCTTCAGCGAGAATGATGATGTGACTTCCCCGAAAGCAAATTTTCCTCTGACACCTCAGAAAGTGACCGTCAATACATCTACAATATTTCAGGAAATGGAAGGCTTTGCAGCTTCCGACTGCTGGCTTCCTAACCAGATTGGCCAATATTGGACCGACAACCGCAACGAGATAGCCCAGCTGCTTTTCTCACAAAATATTTCTGCTGACGGCCAGCCTCAAGGCATAGGATTATCCATGTGGCGTGTCAATCTCGGTGCCGGAACTGAAGAACAAGGCAATGAGAGCAATATGGCTGCCAACAACCGTGCACAGAGCTATCTGAGCAGCGGCAGCTACAATTGGAATAGCTGTGCAGGACAACGCTATTTCATGGAGCAAGCCAAGAATATGGGATGCGAGAAGTTTGTGCTCTTCAGCAACTCCCCTCTTGTGCAGTATACTCTCAACGGAATGGGATATTCCGACAATGGCGCTCATGGCAATCTAAAGGAGGAGTCCTACTCTCAGTATGCCGAATATATGGCTGAAGTTGCGAAGCACTTTACTGAGGCAGGTTACACAATTTCACACATATCCCCTGTCAACGAACCTCAATTCGATTGGGGTGTATCAGAAAGTGGAGAGGCCTCGCAAGAGGGTTCCGGATGGCAGAATACGGAGATTGCAAAACTTGTGAAAGAACTTGACAAGTCGCTTTCTGCACGCGATCTTGACACCTACATTCTGATCGCTGAGGCAGCTTCCTGGAATGATGTGACTGGTGGAGGAAACGAAAGATCAAACACCATCAATGCTTTCTATAATCCTTCTTCAAAAGCATATGTAGGCAACATCAAGCGCCTTGACAATATCATCTGCGGCCATAGTTATTGGACAGAGGGAACATGGAATGGCATGCGTCAGGTAAGGGCAAAAGTTGCTGAGGCTGCCAAGGCCCGTAATCTGAAGGTATATCAGACAGAATGGTCAATGCTTGGAGATGCCCCTGTTGAACTTGATGGCAACTATGAGAATGCCACGGAATTTGATATTGCCCAGTATATGAGCCGCGTGATCCACAACGACATAACCGTGGCAGGATGTGCTTCATGGAGCTATTGGACAGCAATGTCGGTTGAACGTTGGGGTCAAAAAAATCGCTTTGAACTTATTAAGACAACTCCGGTTGGTGGAGAATACAGCGATAATTTCAAGGATGGCGGTACGGTTGCAGCCAATCCCAATCTATGGGTACTTGGCAACTATAGCCTCTTCGTTCGTCCGGGATTCAAACGCGTGGGCCTCACACTGAACGAGAGCAAAGATTTCTTCGGATCAGCCTACACATCTGCAGATGGCTCACAACTCGTAATAGTGTTGACCAACTACGACAAGACAAATGGCATTACGGTAGATATGCCCAAGCCAGACGGTACAAAGGCTGTATTTACCTACACCACTACAGCTGAGAAGAATCTGAAGCAATCACGCTTCAACCTCAACGACAAGGTCTTCATCGATCCGGCTTCAGTCACTACACTCGTGTATTATTTCTGATAAATAACTAAGAATTAGTAAATAGCTAATAAAAATTAATGTTCATATAAATCCGAGATATTTTCGAGGCAGTCCGGTTGCGGAGTGATGGAGCTTAGAGAGCCAAGCGACTGAACGACAATGCCGGAATGTCCGAAAATAGCCGGATTTATTTGTGCA
>CAYNEZ010000114.1:0-11298 GCA_964396365.1 uncultured Sangeribacter sp.
GGTGTCCCCCGTTTTTGCGATGCAAAGTTAATGCTTTTTTCTGAACTGTGCAAATATTTGAGCAATTTTTTTATCAAAACCCTCGTTTTTGCGTGTTCCCAGCCTATTTCAATACTACGTTCTCCTCTGAAATCGCTATTGAGTCGCTGGCTTGTTTTGATACTGAATCATTGTCAACCATCTTCAGAGCCTCAGTTCTCACAGCATGGTGGAAGAAGTCTTCGATTGATATGACAGATGCCTTCTGCTCATTATCATGATTGATGGGGATCAGAAGCGACAAGCCTACAGTAAGGATTGTCACAAGCATGGCTGCAGCATGCACAGCGCGTTTGCTTATGGTAAAGACATATCTGTCTGCTTTCACCCGAATGGTGCGCATTCCATCATCCTCTACAATTTCCTCTGTTGCAATTTCCGGCTCTTCCTCTACTTCTACAGGTATAGATGCATTTTTGGTAAGCACTATATCCTGAAGAATGTCGGTCTGGATTGCAGAACGTCGTGGTTCGAAGCTGATCAGACCTTCTGAATCTTTAATCAGTTTGCCGATCATTCCCAAAGAAATTTCACCTTCCTGATTGAGGTCGGATCCAATTTTTTCTATCAGAAATGAAAGCTTACGCTTTGCATCCTCATATGTGAGACCTTCTCGCCTCGCGATGGAGTGGGAGAGGAGACCGTCATCAGTCACAACGCTACTGTTAAAACTTATTTCGCGTCGGCGAGGACGGATTATTCCGAGCTCAAAATCGATATATGCTTCAGTTTCGGTGGCTATGAAGGCCCCGATTCCCGGCACTATGACACAGTCATGGCGCGTAAGCAAATATTCAATATGAAGTGGAAGTTTGTCCATCTTAGTCTTTGTTGTGAGTTGTCTGTATTTTCAGGTTGTCTGCATCCAGTTTGCATTTGCATTCAGATTGCCTCCTGTTTGCGTTTGCAAAATTAATAAAAAAATCCGATGTCGAAAAGAGATGTCAATATCTTTTTCAACGATTTTCCGGGAAAAAACGCTCAACGGTTTGGTAATCAACACCGTAGTCTATTGCAAGTTTTTTGTCTGCTTCTGCCTCCCTGTAGATAAGTAGGAGTTTCTTGATCCATCCTCTCAAGAGATACAGTCGTCCGTCATGAGGATGCTCCATGAGTGCTTCTTTTGCCACCTCTAATGCTTCAGTCAATTTCCCGGTGTGTCCAAGGTTTTCTATCAGTCCTAATTGGAACTCCACCTTATCTTCATCATCGGTCTTGGTGCGTGCTATGGCATCGGAATAGTATCCGGCAGCCTCCGACAAATGTCCCTGAAGCTCCATGCATTTGGCCAGACCTCCCGGTCCCCAGGTATTGTCCGGATGACTCTTAGTAAGCTCCATGAAGTCTTCAAACGCTCCTTTATAGTTTGCTTCCCTCATGCGTAGAAGTCCCCTTGTCTGGAGAGGCCATTCAGCCACACTGTCGATCATGAGAATTTTGTCGAGAGTCTCAATTGCTCCTTCCGTGTCTGATGCCTTTATCTGGATCTTAGCTTTGGAAGTGAGCACAGGTACGCTTTTGGGGGCTCTGGAAAGGGCTATTTCAAAGCATTGCATTGCTTCTCCTATTTTCCCTTCCATTCCGGCAGCCAGTCCGAGATTATTGAACAGCATAATGTTTCCTACATTTGCCGGATCAAGACGCAATGCCTCTCGAGTACATCTGGCAGCTTCGCTCCATTCCTCTTTGCTAATGAAATATTGTGCAGAATCCGTCAGCTGTAGGTATCGCTGATATTCCGGGGTGGTAGGCGTGATGCGTTGACTCTGCGTTGAAGAAGCGGCCTGCGCCATTGCGCAAGCCGCCCCTGTCAATATCACTATGAATGAAAATACTTTATTCAATTTATCATTCATCATTGGTATTTATTTTTTATTGTAGTTGTCAAGACCCTGCTTTAAGAATCTCTTGTAGCCCGGGATGTCCTCTTCATAGACAAAAGCAGGCGCAAGGGGCTTCCCATCATTGTCTACCAACACGTGGAAAGGCTGGGCATTTGCACCAAATTTCGATCTCTGGAGATAGCTCCACTTATCGCCATAGGTGCGGAGAGTGCGTTGTGTACCATCCTTTTCAGTCACCTTTATTGGTTCCGGCAGTGATTTCTTTTCATCCACCATTAGCGTCACGAGCACATAGTCATTGTCGATAGAAGCCTTGATATCAGGATCAGTCCATACTGCAGCTTCCATCTTTCGGCAGTTGACGCATCCATAGCCGGAGAAGTCAAGCATGACAGGCTTTCCAAGCTTACGTCCCAACTCCATACCTTCTTCGTAGTCATCTACCACTGCGTGTACATCACCCTCGTAGAGAGAGAAGTCTTGTGTATAAGTTGGAGGTGCAAAGGCACTGATAGCCTTAAGTGGTGCACCCCAGAGGCCTGGAAGCATATAGATGGCAAATGCGAATGATATGCAGGCAAGCATGAATCTGGTGACGCCAGTCTTCTCAACCTTGTCGTCATGAGGGAATGTGATCTTGCCAAGAAGATATACTCCAAGAAGTGCGAAAATCACGATCCAAAGGCTTACGAACACTTCACGATCAAGTATTCTCCAGCCATAAGCAAGATCTGCTACGGATAGGAACTTCAGTGCAAGTGCCAGCTCAAGGAATCCAAGCACAACTTTCACCGTATTCATCCATCCGCCGCTCTTGGGCATGCTGTTGAGCATTGTCGGGAACATAGCGAAGAGGGTGAAAGGGAGTGCAAGGGCAAGCGAGAAGCCGAACATTCCAACTGCGGGAGATACGAAATTGCTTGTCGAAGCAGCTTCTACAAGCAGTGTGCCGATGATCGGGCCAGTGCAGCTGAATGATACAAGCACGAGTGTGAATGCCATAAAGAAGATGGATAGCATACCAGTCGTTGCATCCACTTTTGAGTCCATCTTATTGGTCCAGCTTGATGGGAGTGTAAGTTCAAAGCCACCCATAAAGGATATGGCAAAAACCACCAAGAGGAGGAAGAATATGATGTTGAAGATAGCATTAGTCGCGAGGTTGTTGAGTGCCGATGCTCCGAAGATTATCGTTACTGCAAGTCCAAGCACTACGTATATCACTATGATAGAGCCTCCATAGGTCGCTGCTGCACCGATAGCTTTTCGGCGACTTTTCTTGTTTTGTTTCAAGAAGAAGGATACGGTCATCGGAATCATTGGCCATACGCATGGGGTGACCAACGCGATCAGTCCTCCGAGAAAACCTGCTATGAAGATGTAGAGAAGACTGCTTGTAGCTTCAGGTGTATCTTCTTCAAAAGCCCTGAGTTCAGCTTCCACATTGGTCCACCAGCCTTCTTTTGTCACGTCTCCTTGTGTGAGAACTCCGGGTACGAGCGGCCCATCTGCCTTGTGAAGTGAGTCAACGGCTTCAGCAATAGCTTCCGCTTTTTCCTCTGTCTGTGGCTCTTCAGGGGCGGTCTTAGGCTCCGGAAGTTCGCTCACTGCTGCGGCCGGAGCCTTCCCGGATAGACTTTTGGCTCCAAACACCTGAGTGCACCCGGTGTCGTTGCATGCCTGTCCTTTTATTTCAACATCTACAGAATAGCTTGCTGCGGTAGGTTTCAGCTTTTGAGTGAAAGTGACTTTATTCGAGTAGAAATGTTGGTCTACTTCAAAAGTATCGTCAAATTCCTTAGTATAAGGGTGGTCAGCTGTCGGTGTTCCAACGGTCTCGCATCCCTTGGTGTCAAAAAAGAATACGAGTGGATTTGATCCTCCGGCAGGATTGTCGATAGAATATAAGTGATATCCAGGGTCAATTGTAGCGGTTGCCACAACTTTCGGGGAGTCTGTCCCATCGCCTACAAGCTTGATGTCCCATTTCACAGCATCAGCAGCAAATCCGGCTACAGCCAGAATTATTGCATACAGACCCGTAAGGAAGGAGAAGGTTAGCCTTTTCATTTTATTTAAAAATACTTTATGATTATTATTCCCTAATACTTATTGAAGTAGCCTGCTCCACTTCCTTATCTTCATCGCGGAATACGTAGACTACAACATCACAGTTGTCTGCAACCCAATCTTCTTTAAGGATCATAGAAGCGTGGCCGGCAAATGAACTGTCGACATAGAAACTATTACCTATCTCTTCACCCCAGTTTCCATTAAGCGAAGCGCGAAGCACATGGTTGTGTACGTAATTTTTGTTTACGCTGCCGTCCGGCATGGTCTGGGTGCCCAATATGTCGTTTTCTACAACCCATACCATTACAGATAATTTGCTTTCAATATTATTGCCAAATTCAATGGTATAGTCCACATTCAGTTCGCGCGATGACTCGTCGTAAGAGCAAGAAGCAAGAATAGCCATTTTTGCAGGCACTATAAGAGCCTCAGATGCTCTCTGCATCCAGTCTGGGATAGATCCTGACATAGAAGATTTTAAGCCGTTGAAAATGGCTGAAGGAAATCCGTTGGGCTTGTAATAATCATACATTGCAGTTGCGGCGTCTGTGCGGAAATCTTGCATATGTGGTTTGGGATAGTCTGACAACACCGGATTGGTATTGATGTCCCCATATGGGTGAAGTCCTACAGAAATCACTTTACCCTCACCTTCATCTTCTTTTATTTGATTAATGGTATTTGCACCATTTGGGCAGTTTGCGCATTTATTGCCGGTGAATTCCATTATCAATAGGGTGCGTGGATTGTCTACAGTAGGCTTTTCCTGCTTTATATATCGGTCTTCTTCCGAGATATTATCGCAACTTGTCGCTAATCCTGCAAAAAATAACAGACCTAATGCTATATAAGATGCTTTCATCAGAAAGTATAGTTATAAGTTAAATTGAAACCTTTTGTCTCAGGCACCCAGCGGCAAACACCACCAGAGCAGTTATAGCCTTCTTTCACACGTCCGTAGCCAAATGTGAAGCGGTTAGCCTTGAGATTGTAGGTGACTAAAAAAGAGTAATAGTTATCGTTGCGTGCGCTGTTCCATGTGTCTGTGGCTGTGATCATCCAGTGTGGAGCAAACGACACTTCGACAAGTCCCGCAATCCAGTCTCCCTTGTCTTGTTTGGTCTGAAGATATTGGGCTTCAAATCGGAGTTGGCTTTTCTTTGCCATCTTCCATTGTCCTTCATAGATGAAGATATTGCTAGTGACCATACCTCCATGTCCTTCTACAATTGTCTGATTGTATTTCTGGAACATGTAGAAAAACGTCATCTGATACTTGCGTGAGAGCTTTTTGTTCAGCTCAAAGTTCAGGTCGGCGTAGTAGAGCGAGCCAATCTTCCAGAAAGGAGATGAATATTGGTTTGTGCCCGGTTCGCGGTCGCTGGAAGTAGCTCCAGCAGGCTTGTTGTAGTCGAGGCCTGAAATGTAGCTGGCGCTCAGTCGCACGTTAGTGCCGTATTTGCCTCCGAGAGGAGTCTTTTTCTTGAAAAGATAGCGTACATCAGCTTGGAAAGCCCATTCTCCATCTGCTTGCGTAGCATAAGGATACATAGCCGCCAGCGCATATGTCTGAGTCAATGTGAAAGCCGGAAGATGATTGACAGTCGAACTCAATAGATATTCGGCATCGATCACTCTTTTCGACCTGAAATCCATATTGTCGCTTCGCTTCGCTTGCAAAAGGGCTGAAAATCCACTCTTTGAATATGTTCCTGATAAAAGTACTGCTTGGCCTCTGCGATAAGTGAAATTATTGAGAGAGTTAGGGTCATTGTTCTTCGTCGCATACTCCAAAAGGAAGTTGAAGTCATTTGCCCTAAGCTTCACCCGTCCGTCAAAGGCGGCTGTATTTTGTGGAAGATTCAGATAGTAATTGTAGCCCGGTTGCGGGTTAGGCACAAGACTTCCTGAAGGAGTCACTTTTATCTGCTCATCCTTGTCATGTTTGCCTACATAAGAGAATCCAAGAGTCAGGCCGGTGTTCCTTTTAAATTTGTCTTTGAAAGTCTCGTTAAGGCTCCATTCGGCATCTGCGCCCCACAGCCATGAGGAGTTCCATTCCCAATAACGGCGCTGTTTTCCTCCGATTGCAGTCAAATGGACTCCGGGAGCCGGATTCACTTTGATTCTTCCGCCTCTTATGGCATTGTCAACACCAAGTGATCGCTCCTGATAAGTACGGAGTATCAGGCCGGAACCGAATTGCTCATAGAAATCGCCTACCGTGGCTTGCCAGCATTTATATCCGCCAGTGGCCCAGATGTATGGCACACCCCAGCCTCCAAAACCCTTGTCATAACCGGGAAGAGGCCATTTTGTCCATTGGAACCGAGCTCCCACTGACACATATGGGGCATTGACTGTTAGGTCAAAATATGTATTGTTGAGCACATCCTTTTCATATTCGCCCGTCTTGTCTCCTTTGAAATCGTAGGGGATAAGGAATTCAGTTTGTACCGAACCTGTAGCACGAACTTTTTTCAGCCAACTTGAAAAATCCTCCTGTGCATATGCCCAGGAGGATATGATAAGGGCTGAGAGTGTCAAGAGTGTCTTTCTCATGCTCTCTGATTATTTCATTGCTTTCTTTACGGCTTCTATGATCTCCTCTTCTGCGCCGTCAACATATCCCTGATGGTTCCAGACAATGTTGCCTTCGCCGTCAACTACAAATACGTGTGGAGGATCACTGACTCCGAGCTGACGCTTGAAATCACCATTCGGGTCAAGAAGCACTTCATATTCCCAACCTTTGTTTTCTACGAAGGGTTTCACACGCTGTTCGTTCTGTGCTTCGTCAAGGCTCACTGCATAGATTTTTACGCCTGTTTCCTCTACCCAATCTTCATATACGTCGGCTATGGCCTTAAGCTCGCGTACACAGGGTTTGCACCAGGTAGCCCAAAAATCAATCACGAATGGTTTGCCGTCATTATTGAGGGTAGAAGTGTCCACAGAATTGCCGTTCATATCTCGAAGCTGCACCTGTGGAAGAGCAGCTGATGACGTAAGTGCTCCTGCAAACAGGAATACGGAAAATAGAAATTTTTTCAACATATGTATAATTTTTGTTATTATCGTTGTTATGAGCAGATATATGTTATTAACGAAGGATAAAATCTCATATTGCACCCTTCTTTTCACATATAGACACTATTGGAGTCCCAAAGTTACAAAAAAAACTCCAATATCCCATTTTTTTTCCTATAAAAAATAAAAACCCTGCTTTTGCAGGGTCTTTTTTTCTTTAGAAGGGGAGGTCGTCGGTAGAATCGCCTGCATCATAGCCATCGGGTGTAGGTGCAGGTGGGAATGCATCGCTTCCAAATGGCTGCGGTGCTGCTGGCTGTGGCATGCCCTGAGGCGCGTATGGCTGTTGGGGAGCATAAGGCTGCTGTGGGGAGTATGGCTGCTGGGGAGCATAGGGCTGCTGTCCGTAAGGTTGCTGGGAGTAACCTGGCTGAGGATAACCTCCCTGAGGAGGCATATTTCCTCCAGCTACGTACGGACGCACTGCATAGCAACTTACATCAGTATACCAGCGATCGTTGAATTCACGGCTTTCGAGGTCAACAGATAAGACATAGGAGTTCCCAACTTCTATATTCATTGTGTCGGCCTTGTCTCCGAATACGTGAAATTTGACTTTTCTTGGATATTGGCCGAAAGTTTCGAGCACCCATTCCTTTTTCTTCCATTCCCGACCTGCCTTTGACATGCCTGATTGCATCCCAAGGTCGAGGATTATTTTACCTTCTATTTCCATGATTAGTTATCGTTGTTTGTATTTAAAGTCCAAAATTAGTCAATTTTAAATTATCCTGCAAGTTTTTCTATGAAAAAATAAAGAAGGGAGATGACTTGATTCTCCCTTCTTTTTTCTACGGCTGATAGCTTACAGCACATGACATCGGCTGCCAGGTCTTATTCAAAGTCTTCAAAATTTTGCTTTGCAGCAATATCATAGTTGTGGCGCTTCAGGAATGAAAGAATGTTTTGACGCTCGTTGCCGTCGTCTACATCCTCTTTTATGCGCTTGCATGCATGGTGAAGGGCTATGTGCGACTGATAGATGTGGCGATAACATTTCGCTATGTCATCAATTTTTTCGTCTGCAAACCCTGCTTGGCCTAAGATGAAGGAGTTTATACCGAAGTAAGAAATGGGGTTGTGTGCCATCACTACGTAGGGTGGTACATTGCCTGTCACGCGGCAACCTCCCTTTACAAGCACATAATCACCTACCTCGTATCCTTCGTGTACAAGTGCACCTGATGAAAAGATGCAACAGTCTCCAATCTTACAATTTCCTGCAATCTTTACTCCATTTCCAAGCACACATTTATTGCCTATTGAAGTGTCATGTCCAATATGAGACTGGGCCATAATGCAACTTCCATTGCCAACAGTAGTGGCTTTGCCTTCGTGTATGCTGCGGTTAATGATCACTTGTTCGCGTATTCTGTTGTCATCGCCAATCACAACATATGATTCTTCTCCTTTCCAACGGAAATCTTGAGGAGTTGCAGCGATGATACAGCCTTCATATATACGGTTGTTCTTGCCGATTCTTGCTCCTGAGAGTATGCTTGAGTGGGAGTGGATGAAGCAATTGTCGCCTATCTCTACATTGCGGTCAATATAGACAAATGCTCCAACTGTGACGTTGTCTCCAAGTTTTGCTTCCGGATGCACGAATGCCAAGGGTGATATATTATTCATGAGTCTATGGTGTTTTAAGGTTATTCAAAGTTATCATGGGTTCCCATTCTTTTCAGAAGATTCCATGAATTTCAACAAAGTAAAGTTGGAGAATTATCGTCCACCTCCGACTGCCTGATAGAGGCTGATGAGCGCAGAAGTGCGAGCATGCCAGCTGCTTAAGCTTGCAAGCTGTGCCTGCAGAAGGCTGCTGCGCGCTGTGAGCACTTCAAGATAGCTTGTCTGATGGTTGAGGATAAAGAGTTCATTGGTATATTCCACTGATTTCTCAAGTTCCTTCACCTGAAGGTCAACAAGGCGTTTCTTCTCTCCACTCTTCTCTATCTTGACAAGAGCGTCGCTGACATCAGCAGCGGCTGACATTACTGCATTTTCAAAGTTATTGATAGCCTGTTCTTGCTGTGCTTTCGCCACTTTGAGTTGTGCTATGTTCTGGCCTCTTGAGAATAGGGGAGCGGTCAGGGTGCCGGCAAGCTGGATAAACCATTTGCCCGGATTGACAATCATTGAGCCAAGAAGATTGGTGAATCCGCCCTGTGCCGATATAGCTATAGAGGGATAGAAGTTGGCATGTGCAGAGCTTACAGCATAATATGCAGTGGCAAGTCCTCTTTCTGCAGCTGCTACATCAGGACGCGTGGCAAGATAACTCATAGGGACTCCCTTGGTTGCTTCTACCGGGAGTGTAACGTCAAGATTGTTGCTTACTTCCCATTCTGTAGGATAGGTGTTGAGAAGAACCGAGAGTGAGTTGTTGACCACTTTGATCTGCTGTTCAAGGTCAGGAATAGATGCAAGTATATTGTAGTAGTTTGCCCGGCTTTGCACCACTGCAGCCTCAGTTGTGCTTCCGGCTTGCTTCAGTTGCTCCATGGTAGCGACTTGGTCTTTCCAGATGTCAGCAGTGCGCTTTGATAGGTTAAGCTGCTGATGAAGGAGCACAAGAGAATAATAAGTGGATGCAACTCCGGTCACTATCTGTGAGTGTACCGCTTGTTCATAAGCCTGAGTCTGTTCAAGACTTGCTTTGGCTCCGCGCTTACGGTTGAGTATTTTGCCGAAAGCATCGATCTCCCAGTTGGCAGCCAGTGGCAGCGAGTAGCTCCATTTCATATGGCTGCCGCCGTATGATGCAGAGCCTCCGTTGGGAGTGAAGGCGAGGGAGGGAAAGTAAGAGAGTTTTGCCCCTTGAAGCTGAGCCTGCGCCATTTCCACATTCAGGCGTGCATTGTCGAGGCTGGTATTGTTGGCAAGGGCTTGCTCTATGTATCCTTGAAGCAAAGGATCGGTGAAAATCTCACGCCAGCCCATATAGGCCAGGCCAGTGGAGTCTTGGTTCTCCACGGCCTGACGATAGTCGGCTGCCACCGCATTGTCTTGCGGCAGCTCGTATTTATTGTAGATGTGGCAACTGCTCATCGAAAGTGCAAGTGCCGACATGCATGTTATCTTAATTATTCTGTTCATCGCGTTATTCTCTGTTAAGGGTATACTGTTCGAGCTCGCTCTTGATCTTGCGGTTGTCTTTGTCGCTCCATTTCGGAGGTGTAATCTTCTCCTGAAGTGTCTGGAATGCTACGAAGAGCGTAGGCACTATAAGCACCTGAAGGATCATGCCAATGAGCATACCTCCCACTGCGCCTGTGCCTAAGGCCTGATTACCATTTGCTCCTGCGCCTGTGGCATACATAAGCGGAAGCAGACCAATGATAAGGGCAAGTGATGTCATGAGGATCGGTCGCAGACGAGCTTCTGCACCCTGAATAGCTGATTTCACTATGCTCATGCCGGTGCGTCGACGGTCGAGGGCAAACTCTACGATGAGAATGGCATTCTTGGCAAGAAGACCGATAAGCATGATGAGAGCGATCTGTAGATAGATGTTGTTGGCAATATCACGGAAGTGGGCGAAGATAAAGGTGCCCATGAGTCCGAACGGTACTGAGAGAATTACAGCCCACGGGAGCAGGTAGCTTTCATACTGGGCAGAGAGGATAAGATAGACAAACATAAGGATCAGCACGAAGATCATTCCAGTGCCGCCGCTGCTGCCTGATGCTTCTTCTCGGCTCATACCTGAATATTCAAAGTCGTATCCGCGAGGGAGAGTTTCTTGCGCAACTCTCTCGATCGCCTGAAGAGCCTGGCCAGACGAATAACCGGCTGCCGGGGTACCTGTCACCTGAATGGAGGTAAACATATTGAAGCGGTTGATGATGTCCGGGCCATAAATTCGCTTCAGCTGCACGAAGTTGTCGATAGGAGCCATTTCATTTCCATTTCTCACCTTGATTTGCTTCAATGTCTCCGGGCTTACGCGTGCGTCGGGAGATGCCTGCATCATCACGCGGTAGAGCTTACCGTAGGAGTTGAAGTTAGAGATATACATACCTCCGTAGTAACCTTGGAGCGTAGAGAGAATGGCATTCTGAGTGAGGCCTGCTTGCTTCACTTTAGGCACGTCGATCTCAACGAGATATTGCGGGAAGGTAGGATTAAAGGTCGAGTAAGCCATCTGGATTTCGGGTTGAGCATTTAGCACCCCAATAAATTGCTGATAGATGGCAAAGAAATCGTCGAGGGAGCCGCCGGTCTTGTCTTCGAGCTTGAGCTCAAAACC
>CAYNEZ010000115.1:0-11211 GCA_964396365.1 uncultured Sangeribacter sp.
ATCTAAAAAGCAGTCCGCATTCCTGAAGATCTGTTGTTGCCCCGGTTGTTATTGCGGTTGTTGGAGTTATTTCTTCGATTTGTATCAAACGGATTTGCCCCGAATTCATCTTCCTCCTCATCATCCTCTTCTTCTTGAGTCTGACGGTTGTTGTTGCGCTTGGGTTTATTCTTCTTTATCTTAGTAGGTTTCTGTAGGTCAAGGGCTGTCTCAAATACATTCCAAGTCTGCTCCATATCCCAATTCTTCTTTACATTTATAGTCTTGGGATAATAATATACGAGGTCAGGCTGCAGAGCAATCAGAATATCCTTACCAACCGAATCAGTCTCAATCGGAACAAGACTATACCCAATCCTGAGCAAACTGTCTACTATTTGCTGATCGCTCAATGGCTTTACGTATTTCTTGGTAATATCCGTTTTGATTGGGATAGAGTCTACTGGGATGGAGATGGAGTCTCCCGGCAATACGGAAATGATGGAGTCTCCCGCTAACTCAGAAATGGCAATGGAATCTCCTGGAATGGCAATAGAATCAACTGAAATTGCTTCTATTGAGTCTCGGGAGATGTCGATAGGTGGATTCATTTCAGTGAGAAGAGAATCTTTAGCCTCTCCAAACACTTTCTGCAGTCGATAACTGCCTGGGGTAAACTTGCCGTCACCATTGAAATCCTCATAGATCCTTGCATAGTATTTTCCGGCATCGATTCCTTCGAAGTTGGCGACTCCGTTGACTACTTGAGCCGTATACTTCGGTTTGTCGCCCGAAGCCATAAGCTGTACGAATGCCGGAATGTCGGCTTCAAGCCCATTGAGTGTGATCTTAAGGTTGGAAAGATCTTCGGGAGCCTTTGTCTTGAATTCATACTGAAGTCGGTCGCTGTTGACTCCATATATATCCGTAGCTGCGAGGGAATCTACAGTGATCCTATACTGGGAGCCTCTCTGCCAGGGGTACTCAATCTTAAACCGTCGTTCCGACAAAGAATCAGCCGCTTCAACCTTGTAATCACCTTTGACCGGCTTCCATATGGTGTCAGACTTGATTTCCAATTGGAAAGCAAGAGGATCGATACGCATTAGAGGCACAGGCACTTCAAGTGTCAGAGGTCGTGTTATATCAGTCTCCGGTCCTTTTGCAGAGAATGCAAATGTTGGGATTTTGGGAGTCTCTTTTTCCTCCTCATCCAAATCTTTTTTGTCAGCTATGGGATTCTCCAAAGAATCTAATGGAAGTCCTGGGATTGAATCTGCCGGAAGGGCTATCGATTCTGATTTTTTCTCTTCTTTGCCGGAATCCTTCTTGTCAGACTTCTTTTTTTTCTGATCTTTCTTTTTCTTTGATGTTTGCTCTTTCGGCTTTGTCAATTTCACCGTGTCGTTGACAATTCTTTCGATGCCGGTGAGAAGCTCAACGTTAGGATATTCCAGGGCAAGTCTGAGTGTATCGCGGGTGGCCAGTTCTTTTGGAAGCCAAAATATAAGCGTGTCGTTTCCTATCGAACGCTCGGCCTTGAGAGGAGCTGGAAACGCTTCATCATCAGCAATCTTGATCGTCGGTTGCTTTTTCGATGGAGAATTGAAGATGAACTGCAGCTTGGTGGAGTCAGGACGTGTATAGCTCACCAGATATTGGGGCTTCAGACCCGTATTGAACATCCGCAGCAAGATATTGTTTGGCAGGAATCGTGTCCGTTCCCTTTGCACTACAGTGTCTATTGCTCCTGTGAAGAGGTCACGGATTGTATCCGATGTCATGATACGCTCTGAAGAGGGACGTATTATATCCTCAAACCAGGCGATGTCTTCCTCCGGGTTGGCGTAGTGCTTGTCATTATCAAGGTCTTTGAGGGCAAAAAGCCGATAGGTCGTATCCTGGAGACCACGGATTATGAATCGTCCATATTCATCAGTGCGAGCAAGACGCTCAAAGGGCATACGGGTGAATGCGGAGTCTTCCTTCGAAATGTAGGCTCCTACAAATACACCTTGCTGGGGCTCCATGTCTTCCGCTCCTAACACCATTCCTGAGATGCGTAGTGAGTCAATCACAGGTCCGGTGGAGAATGTGTAGGCAAATCCTGAAAGTTTGTTGCCCTCGTTGTTGTCTTCGATGGCATCTCCGAAGTCAATCGTATAGGTTGTGTTAGGCAGCAAGGTGTCTGTTATGTTCACTACTACGCGACGTCCTCGTGTGGAGACCCTTGGAGTGGATTTTCCGGGAGGTGACAGCACCACATTCTGAAAAGCATCTTTTACGTTGACCAGTTCGTTAAAGTCAATGTGTATGTTGCTTGGATCGACATTGACTGATCCCGGGGCAGGATTTGCTCTCACAAATCGAGGGGGATCTTCATCACGTGGTCCGCCCGAGGGGTTTCCGATCGATGCGCATCCCCATAGCAACAGTATGCTTGATACTGCAGCTCCCAACACTCCTATATGTTTCTTAAATGATGTATGTATCATAATATTTCATCATTTGTCATTCGTCGTTAATCTCGGGTCGTTACTGGTATTCCGGTGGTAAGATCTTGCGTGGATCTGCAGTATCAGCCTTTAAGATTATCATTTTTTCTTCTCCTTTCCAAGGGAGAGGGGTGTGATATATTTCGTATTCCACCCTCACGGGAATGCAACCGAGCATCATCCTTTTCATGACGGCAGCCAGTGAATCGGTCGGCACACTAAACTTCACTTCCTTGAAATAAAACGGATCTGGGTCTCCAAGTTCTTTGTATGGAATCATAGTGCCTTCAAACGTCTTGATCAAAGATCCCCGTCTCTCCATGTTTATGATATATCCATATTTGACGGCATTGTCTGTATATGGACGAAAAAACCATATCCAGACGAATATAATCATGGCAATGAATGTCAATGCGGCGGCAAGCATCCATTTCCATTTTTTTCTCGGCTTGGAGATTATACTGCTGATAGGAGACTCGTCCTCTTCAATCCAATAATCGGGGTCTTCAGGATCCAGTTTAGGAGCCCGAGGCTTCTTGACTACGGGAGCCGGATCTTCGTCTGAATCGAAATAGTCATTGTCTTCCTCTTCTTCATCGGATGCTCTTTTCCCAAATAAACCTCTCCGTTTTGGCTTTTCCTTAGACTCAGGCTCCGGATCGGAATAGTAATCCTCAGGTTCGTCTGACTTCTCTTGAAGTCTGCCACTCTGGCTATGTTCAGACTCATATCCGTTGCTGATAGTTTCTGAAACATTTTGACCATCGTTGGAATCGTCGGCAGAATATCTATTCTCAGACTCAAAACTTTGGTCGCGGTCATAGTCACTCCTAAGAGGCACATAGTCGGAGTCTATCTCCAGTTCATCGTCCCAGAGATCATTGTCATCCTCATCGTTGAGGTATCTTTCTTCATCGTGTCTCATTCGATTGTTCCTAATTATGTTGCCCGCGTCCGGAAGAGGTAACTCCCGTCCAGATTGCGGTGAATATACCAAGAATTATAAGCATTACGGTCTGCCCGCTCCATTGAAGGATAGAAAAGGCTGCTCCTTCTACGTCAGGAACTCCATAAATTGCGAGTCCGAACATTATGGCAATATTCCATGGTCCGAGGCCGCCATTGCTTGGCACAGCCATGCCGATAGATGAGAATACAAATGCTACAAGACAGGGGAGCAGTCCAAATCCCAATCCCGGTTCAAGACATAGAGCCTTTGTGAAAGAAAAGGCATAGAAGGCCACGTAAAGCTGCACAAAGTAGCATCCCCAGATGGCTATTGTAAGAAACAGGAAACGCCATCTTCCCTGCATCGTTGCTGTGATGGCAAACCCTCTCCATATTTCTCCAGTCCATTTCCTTAGTTTTCCCACAAGCTTTGTATCGCGGAATCTATGAAGTGCCCACCAGAAAATGCCTATTGTTACAGCGGCTGCCATCCATAGGGTGGGAGAGTAGAGGAGTTTAAGAATATTTTCACCTACTGGATACTTCGCCATGAAAGCCGCGAGTGCAGGAGCTGCAATCACAAATGTCAGGAGAATAAGAAGCAGTACCATCACCGAGTCGGCCATCCTGTCGGCTACCATCGAACCCATTACTGTGGTGAATTGCGTTCGCGAACGTTTGGCGACAAACGTACATCTCCATAGTTCACCAATGCGTGGCAGAAGCAAATTGAGCGCATAGCATCCAAATACTCCGCATGTCAGTTCCATGAGGGTAGTGCGCACATTTAGTGCATCAAGCTGTATGCGCCAACGCAAGGCACGGAAAATATGAGAAAACACACTTAAACCCATAGCCGCAAGAATCCACCAATAATCCACACCATGGCTGATTATTTCCATGGTCTGTTTGAAGTCGACTTTCTGGAAAAGATACCAGATCAGAATAGCCGACAATAGCACGGGCAGTATGTATTGCAATGCTTTCTTCATTTTCCCGTAAGGTTGCCGTAGATCTCAAAAGCACTTCTGATCTCTTCTTCTGTCGGGCACATATCCCACTCAGGCATTCCGATTTCATTCAGAAGCGTGAAGTTTATGCGGTCTGGCGATGTATTCTTTTTGTCATGGCGCATTAGGGATATCAGAGTGTCAATGTCTGTACAATGCACGCCGGCTGCAGGATAATGCTCTTTCAGCATTGTGGCAAATGGGTAGAGCTTTGATGATGGCAGCATCCCTTTTCTGTCGTCACCTTCGGATGTAGCTGATAGCACCATTTCCCAGAGCAGACCATGGGCAACTGCAATGCCATGTGCCAAGGGTTTGCCTTTCATTAAGGCAAATGATTCAATCGCATGTCCGGCTGTGTGTCCGAAGTTTAATATCTTTCGTTCCCCTTTCTCTTTTGGATCTCGGGTGGTCACTCCTGTCTTAATCTCGATGCATCGCAATATCCAGGGGAGGAGCAGTCGTCGGTCGTCGAGATACTTGTCGATGTCAAGAAGTGCATCATACATTTCAGGGTCAGCAATTAAGGCTGTCTTAAGCATCTCGGCATATCCCGACAGAAGTTCTTCTTCCGGCAGTGTGTCGAGGGTCTCCGGGATGATCACCACATCTTTGGGCAATGCGAAGACCCCTATCTCATTTTTAAGGCCATCGAGATTAATGCCGGTCTTCCCTCCAGTGGCAGCGTCCACCATACCGAGTAGGGTAGTGGAGACGTTGATGCAGTCAATCCCGCGCTTGAAAGTGGCTGCTGCAAATCCGCCAAGATCCGTCACCATTCCTCCACCGATGCAGAAAAGGGTAGAGTGGCGGGTAGCACCCGTTTCCGATAACATCCTCCACACTTTCATCAAAGAGTCTATGTTTTTATGGTCATCTCCTGAGGGGATCACACATCGTGGAAGTCCTTCCAAGATAGGAATCTGCTGTGCCAGTCTGTCCACTACCATAGAGGATGTATTTGAATCCGCTACGATAAACGGTGATTTTGCATTGATGAGATCTATAACAAGCGGAAGCATATCGGCAAACTCATTCATTGACGGGAATATGCCCCAAGCCTTTTCATCCTCAAAATTCTTTTTGGGGATTGGACCTGTGCATACTGCCATTGTTCGGATCCCTGCTGCTACCCCGGCGCGGACACCCAAAGGTGCGTTCTCAATCACAATAGCCTCATCCGGTTTCACCCCAGCCTTTTCAAGCCCTCTGAGATATGGTTCGGGATCCGGTTTCCCTTTGGTCACATCATGGGCTGTCACCATCATCCCTTCTCCGAAGACATCCGGGTAATCTTTCCGTATATTGTCAATCAGCGAAGCTTGTCCGCTTCCTGTCACAAGCACACATTTGATGCCTCGTTCACATAGAGTGCGGAGCATCCGGTCAGCACCGGGCATGGGCTCATTGCCTCCGATTGCTTTAAAAATCTTAGTCTTATAGTCATAGAGAGCCGTGCGCTTATCCGGATCACATGGCTTTCCGAATTCGCGTTGCCATATAAGGTCGATAGTAGCCGCACCTGTCATACCCTCATAAAGGTAGAATTCTTCGCGGCTGCAATCGATCCCGTTTTCTTCCATCATCTGTTTCCAGGCGAGGGTATGGTATTTCATGGAGTCGTAGAGCACTCCATCCATGTCAATCAAAGCAGCTTTAATCATACTGCAAAATTAGTAAATTTCGCGTGATTATCCGCTGTTTTCACATTTTTTTTCTTTCCAGCTCACTCCGGATGCAATATTTTGAATCTTCGGAGCCCTCCTTTCTTGGCTCCGATGTAGCCCTCTATATGTTCTTCTCCCCTTACGATGTCGCTGACGTAGATTGGATGCCCTATGCTGATGGTATGCAAGGTCAGCATGTCACCCTCCTGAAGCTTGATATTGTGCGATTTCTTGACTCTAAATCTCTTGTCTGTAATGCATTCAAGTTCACATGATTTATCGGCATCCCAACTAAGGGCCAAACGCTCCCCTGCAGATATCTTCCCGGTATTTGCAAGTGAATCTACAAGAAATCCGGAATCGTCGTTCGATTCGTTTGGGTATAGGCTGTTGGTGAACGCTTTCCAGTCAGTAAAACCGTTGAACTGTGACAGAATATTAAGAGTGGTCAAAGAGGGAAAGCTCGCATATACTACATATCCCCAGAGTCTTTTGATTGATGATGGACTTAAGGATTGCCCGGTGCGTTGCTGTATTTTATGGCTAAGATAATTGAATTCTGTAGGTGTCGAAGGTATACAGCCTAAATTTGTATTGGTCAGCTGGATAAGAGACTTCAATGCTTTATGTTTGTCCATTTTGATGCGAAGCTTTAAAAAAGTTTATTATATGCGATGAAAGCGGCCAGAACTGTACATACACTTGCGAGTATGTAAGTGAGCCATGCTGAGGATAGTATGTCGTTAAGAAACATCTTTGCCGATTTCCTTTTCAATCCCTCTTTCAGGAGTCTGAAACCAACCATACGTTTCGAAGGGTCTTCAGCTTGGCATTTTTCAGCAGCTGAGGCAAGAAGTCGGTCGCCGGATAGCTTGGCAATTTCTCCTGCTACGACACCGAGTGAATAGATGTCTGCCTCCGGTGTGGGGCGTGCATCCTTCTCCAGTTGTTCCGGTGCAATATATTTCCCCGAACCGGCAGGATTTTTCAGTATGATGAATTCATCTTTGTCTGCAAGATTGAAGTCAATGAGCTTTACCATATCTCCGTGGTAGGTGACAAGTATATTGGCTGGTTTAAGATCCCGGTGCATTGCCTGTCGGCCATGTAGGTATTCAAGTGCATGAGCAATCTGACTACAAATGGATCTCCCCTGCCATTCGTCGATCTCTTTGTTCTGAAGCATCGACTCCAATGGGCGACCATCGATATATTCAAGCACGATTACCTTCCCAATTCCATCTACTGTCTCTAAGCTTATGGTTCGTCGTATATTGGGGTGTTCGAGTCCTATTCCGATTTCAAACTCCTTTGCCATTGCCAGATTGAAAATCGGATCGTTTTGGTATGTTTCTTTCAGTCCCTTCAATACGAAACGTTTCCCATATCTTGTGGCTGTATATACTTGAGTGGCTCCATTTGGGGAGGTATATAGTGGTTTTATGTTTGTGAATCTGTTGGAAAACAGACCTCCCAGATCGAGACTGGATTCTTTTTCCGTGTCTTTCAGATAAGAGGATGAGTCGGAATCTGAAAGATATGCGCTGTCGAGTGGTTTGCAGTCTTTGTTGTCCATAGTGTCAGAACTCTTCGATTTTATTGAATGTCCCCCATCTTTCATGGTTTTGGTAAGTTTTCTTTGTGCCTGTCGGCACGTGTAATATGCAGTTTTCAGCCAAAGGCTTAATATTGTTGACGAATGCGTAGACATTGGCAAATGGGGGAATTGTGGCGGCCAAGTATATGTCAGAGATGTCGCTTCCATCGAAGGCGTAGTCTCCTACGAATTCAGTTCCCGACCCAAGATATACGGTGGTTAGGGAAGAACAATTCTGAAATAACCCCTCGCTGATGTTGCTTATGGTCTCAGGAAGATGTATCTCTTTTAGGGATGACCCTGCAAATGCACCCCGCTTGATAGTGGTCACTGAAGAAGGAACGATGAGGCTGGTAATGCATGTCTCGGCAAAGGCGTTTTCTCCGATTGTGGTTACAGACTGGGGAATCTGGTATTCGCCGCTTTTAGCGTAAGGAAACCATAATATTTCGGTCGCGTCATGATTAAAGAGTACGCCATCGATCGTTGAGAAATGTCTGTTTGCTTTCGATACATTGATTTCCTTTAGGGCGATACAATCGGAGGAAGGGAGTATTTGTTCGGTTTCTGCTGATATCATGAGTGTTTCAAGTGCCTTGCATCTTTCAAACGCATTGCGTGCAATGCGTTTGACGTTTGGAAGTATCGCACTATGCAGAAGTATGCAATCTGCAAAAATATCCGTAGTCAATTCATCAGCAGAAGTGAATCGGTTTCCATCGTATGAGGCTCCTCCTTCTGTAATCATCACATCAGTCAGGTCTATATTGCTGGATTTGATACCTGAAGGATTCCCGTCAAAATTTATCGGTGCGCCCAAAATGGTCCTGAGCATTCTGAAATCATCCCCATTCATAAGCCCGGAGATAGTGAGTGGCTCAAGTTCGATATCATTTGCGTACTTGAATAATTCGGATAGTTGTCCGGGTTGCTGAAGCACTATGCTGTTCTTGGTTGTATATTCAAGAGCCTCACCATAGGCTTTTCCTATAGAATTGGATGCAAAAGGAGTGATTGTATATGTTGTCAGAGGGGTAAGCCCGTGTATATTTATCTGCCATTCCCCTTTGTCGTGTTGTTCTTCTGGAATATATGTATATCGAACATCAGAAGTCCCAGTCGTTTTTATCTCACATCCGGCTTCAGTGATGGATTCCCCTCCATCATCTGTGATGCTGAATTCCACAATAATGCCCAATGGGCCTGTAGAAAGTGGAATGGGTGCGGATATTTTGGGTGTTTCGTTAGGGATGGTAGAGAAACTGATGGTGTTGGATATTAATTTTGCAGTTGCAGTGCCCCCTTCAATGTGGCAGGTGTAATTTTCTCCAGGTTTAAGTTCTGTGAGATGAAACATCAAATTGTTCGATTCAGGATTGCCGCTTATTTCCTTGAGAGTTCCGTCGGTTGCCTCGCTGAAGAAAAGGGTGATATACGTTATCTTTGCTTTGCCTCGTCTGTCTATGGATACAGTCAATGTAGCTTCTGTCCTGGAAATATCCGATGCTTCCGAGAGTTCAATCACTGGCTCTAAAATGTCAGGTCTTGTATTCTCAGAGCATCCTGCCGATATTAATACAGACAGGATAAAAATGATAGGAAAGTAAATATGTCTTATTCTATTAAATGTCATTTAGAGGTCAATTTGCTTTGGTTTTGCCGAGTCTTATGCCTATTCCGATAGATCCAAACCATTCTCTGCCATTTATCGTCAGTGTGGATGCAGATATTGAGATTTTATTGAACCTGAACATTATTCCGGCTTCTGCCGTCACTCCTTTGCAGCTGAAATAGGAATTTCTTACGAATTGCTCACCTTCAGATTTTGCAAGTTGCCATGCGAGTGTATTTGACGAATATCCTATTCCCTCGAAAATGACAAGATGGTGTCCTGCTCTGTGGGTGGCTCCGGCGGTTGCCATCAGTGCTTTGTGTCTTGTGAGTCCGGAATAATATCTTTCTGTTCCGTCGATCTTCCCATGTCTGTCGCAACTTCCGGTTATAGGTCCTGTTTTCCCGAAATCAGTGGAGATATGTAGGAATGCTCCATGTCGTTTCATGACGGTTGCCATTATGCCCCAAGTCAGATAAGATGCTTTTCCTCCCAATGCGGAAGTCACCATTATATCTGTTTCAAGCGGGATGGCTGGCTTTGTGGGCTTGACCAAAAGAGTGTCTATACGTGTCAATATCACAGTATCCCTGATTGTAGTGACAGAGGGTGGTATCTCATTAAGTATTATATTCCTAATTGGCTCCTTAATGTTCAGTTCATATGTCTTGTGGCTTTCGAGGCGGGATGGAAATGCATAGTCGCGAAGTACTCCCCATTCAGGATGCTTTAATGTTATTTTCTTTGAGCCTCGAGGTAGATAGAGCCATAATTCCCCGGTCTTGTCAATTCGCTTGGCTATGCCGAGAGGTGTGGAGAAAGCAAAGTCAGGAGATGTCGCTATGACTTTTATGAGAGCGCATCCTTCGTCGTTGAGATCCTTTACTGGATTGATGAAAGCGGATATGTCATTGGATAACTCACGGAAACTCTCTACGTTGAATTCCTGTGCCGAAAGAGGCGCAGAAAACATGGCAGAGAAAAGTGCCGTGGCAATCGCTATGAAGATTGCAAGTTTTCGTCGTTTCATCATGTTCGCTGTCATTCCAGATTGAAGTCTCCTATCTCTATTACATCTTCACTCCCGTCAAGTATTTCCGGAGCAGGTTGCCAAGTGCGCACGTGGATGAGTGGCATTGATGGTTCTCTGAAGTCCCATAAAATGAAGAGGTATCCGTCGTCGCTGTAGTGGTCGCAGCTGTATTTTTGTCTTAGAGTTACCCCATAGATTCCTTTCATCGTAGGATGACGCATGATTTTGAAATCAGAAAACTGCACGTCAATCTTGCTGTTGGTCTTAAATATCCGTTCAAGTCTTTCGAGGTATTCCTTTTTTGATCGGGTGCCGTAACTGACTTTCCGATTTCCGGTCCCGGTAGTCTCCTGTCGTCCGGTCTTTACTGTATGTCCGACTATTATGAGGGCATTGTCACTGAACACCTGGCGTATGAAGTCTATGTCGCGTGTGGTATAGGAGGTGCGAAGATGCTCGCAATAGCTTAATATCCTGTGTCGGCTTGTGGAGTCGGTCTCCTCAAGTTGGCCGCTTATCACTTTTTGTGCTTCTTTTCGGAAAGGATTGTCAATTCCAAAAGCTGAGATGTTCGCGTCTCTGAATCGGGTGTCTGCAGGTGGGTTGCTGTCATATGAGTAAGTAGTGGATTGGGCAGTGTTGACCATGCGCTCTTGCACATTTGCTGCAGTATCATTCTCCGGTTTCAGATTCAGATTTGGTGTAGATATGTCGGAAATAGAGTCAATTGAGACATCTTTTTGTATTTCTGATATGGATTCGGGGAGGGGCTGCAGGATTATTCCCGCAGCCCATACTCCTAATATCAGGCTTAATATTATAAGCGATATGTTAACCGTTCTCCTTTTCGGCGACATGTAGTTTTTTCAG
>CAYNEZ010000116.1:0-11129 GCA_964396365.1 uncultured Sangeribacter sp.
TTATTTATGACCCCTCTCAGAATCACGATGCAAAATTACTGCTTTTTTTTGAACTGTGCAAATTTTCCGGGGATTTTTTTCAGCTCAGATGCATTTTTTTCAGAAATCATACCTCACACCTGCCTCCCCTATCATATTGGGAATAGGAGGAACGGTCTTGACAATCTCAATCCACCCTTTTGTAATCTCCGGCCAACGATTACGCACTTCGTTGGCAAACTTCACCGCAACAGTTTCAAGAAGAGCGACCCGAACAGACATTACAGAACTAAGAATGTCAAAAACATCAGCATATGAAATTGTAGAAGCTAAATCATCTTTATCCGAATCGAAAAGAGCCGCGTCAATGCGAAGACGCACATTGACGCGGTATTGATTACCGGTGACGCCCTCTTCCTGCATCACGCCATGTTTGGCAAAGAGCATCACATCTCGAAGTTGGATCTCAAACTCAGGCATCACACACCGGTATTTTTGCTATACGTTTAGCGTGACGTCCTCCTTCAAATTGAGCGGAAAGATAAGCATCCACTATTTCTCGGGCATTTTCAGGTGTGATGAAGCGAGCTGGAAGCACGAGGAAGTTTGCATCGTTGTGCTGGCGGGCAAGGGCTGCAAGTTCTGGTAGCCAACAAAGTGCCGCACGTATTTTCTGATGCTTATTAAGCGTCATCTGTATGCCGTTGCCACTTCCACACATTGCGATACCAAAGTCACACTCACCGTTCTCGACAGCCTTGGCAGCCGGATGAGCATAATCTGCATAATCGCATGAATCAGGGCTGAACGTACCGAAATCTACGGTTTCATAACCTTTTTCTTCTACATAGGGCTTGATTATCTGCTTTAGATCATAAGCCGCATGATCAGATGCAAATGCAATTTTCATTATATGGGTATTTGGTTTAAGGGTTAAGTATTTTCTATATTTTTTGTATTTTCTATATTTTCTATATTTTCTTCATGGCTCTCATGCCATACGGCATTTGTCTGCTGTATGAAATCTAAGATTTCATCTCTTCCTTTTTTCTTCTCAGATGAAGTCAAGAAAAGAGGTGGAAGCTCTTCCCATCTTTCAAGGAGTTCCTTCTTAAAAAGAGAAATATTATGATCTGCAACTTTTTGGCTCACCTTATCTGCTTTTGTAAAGACAATGGCAATGGGCACTCCATTTTCACCACAAAAATCCAAAAATTCAAGATCGATCTTCTGAGGTTCGTGTCTGACATCTACAAGCACAAACAAGCATGCCAACTGGGAACGATTAAGAGCATAACCCTCTATCATTCGCGCAAAAGACTCTCTCTGGTCTTTTCCTCTGGCTGCATATCCATAGCCTGGAAGATCGACTATATACCAATCTCCATTATTGATTTTAAAATGATTGATAAGTAATGTCTTGCCAGGTTTTTGGGAAGTCTTGGCAAGTGAACTATTATTAGTGAGCATATTGATAAGGGATGATTTGCCTACATTCGATCGTCCTATGAAAGCGTATTCCGGAACGTTTGTATCCGGACATTGATCAACCCTTGCACTGCTTATTTCATATTTTGCATTTTTTATTTCCATAGATTATAAATTTAAGATCATTATATTAAAAAAACAATCCATGGATAGCTTTGATTGCTTCAACTGTGTCTTTTTCTTCCACGACAAAGGAAGCTGTAGTGTCTGAATTCCCTTCCGAGCAAGCGAGAGTCTTTATTCCGGCACGCAAAAGAGTGTTGAGAATTCTCCCATTTAGACCTTTAAGATGCTTAAGGCCCTCTCCTACTACTGCTATGGTAGAAAGATTATCTTCAAATGATATTCTTGTAAGGACTCCATCAATAAGTTCAGGTGCAAACTCTTCATTAAGAACACGGGATGCTGTCTGCTGATCATTTACAGAAATGGCGAAAGAGAACTCATGGTTTTCTCCCGGTTGTGCCAGGAGAAAGACACTTACGCCGTTTCGCGCAAGGGCATTATAGGCGCGGGTATTAATCTGCGCAACATTTGCCGTGAGATTTCCGGATAGACGCACAAGGCATGTATTGCGTATTGCCGTCACGCCTTTGACTGGATATTCCTTGGCATCCGGCGAATCTGAGATAAGTGTCCCGGGAGCCGTAGGATTGAAGGTATTGAGTATTCTGATAGGGATATTCTTGTGGAATACAGGATAGATCGTAGGTGGATATATCACTTTGGCTCCGAATGTACAAAGCTCCATGCTTTCAATGAAAGACATCGAAGGGAGCACTTTTGCATCCTTAATGATGCGCGGATCAGCTGTCATAAAACCATCTACATCGGTCCATATATCCAATATATCTGCATCCAGAGCTGCTGCAATCAAAGCAGCCGTATAATCGCTACCTCCACGTCCAAGATTAGTGATTTCTCCGGAATCTCGGTCTTGCGATATGAAACCGCCTGTGATATGTGGCCCATTTTCGATTTGAGAAAATTCTTTGACGATCAAATTATGGGTCAATATTGCATCTGCAATATTCTTATCAAACCATTTTTCCGTCTTTATGAAATCAAGAGAATTATGAAGGTGACCATTCTTTATGATACCTGCAACTATTGGTGCAGACATTCTTTCTCCGAGGCTTACAATCACATCAAGAGTCTTGGCAGGAAGATCTCCTATTAGGGATACTCCTTCATATGTACGCCTAAGTTCGTCAAGAAGAGAATCCACAACATCCAAGGTTGCCACTTTCTTTTCTTCCCTCACTAATTCTTCTATGATAATATGATGTCGAGAGGCTATCGCTTCTGCTTCAGATTTCCAATCTCCACCGTCAGCCGCCAGACGGGCTGTGGAGATGAGCTTATCAGTAAGTCCACCTAATGCAGAAACCACTACAACCGTATCAGACGGAAGAGCCTCCACTATGCTCCTAACGTTTTTGAGGCTATCGACAGTACCTACCGAAGTGCCTCCGAATTTCAATACATTCATGGTGCAAAATTACAAAAAAAATATGAGGTGTCAAACCGAAATACTTCTGGAGCGTTAAATAAGTATAAATAATCTTGACTTAATCTATCTTACTATGAACACCGCAGTAAAAACCTACGCCGACTACAATGGATTTATCGAAGCACTCCGCAGAGCGGAAACAGCCAGGATACGCACTAAATCCAAACCACAACAGAATTCAGATGTCCTTCAGTTTAAGCCAGTGACACACGCAGATATGGAAATCATTTTCCCATATCTTTGCATGGAAAAAGGAAGGACTACGGATTTCTCTTACGCAGGGATTCTGATGTGGATCGACTATTTTAAGTATGAATATGCAATCTCAGATGATACTCTATTTATAAAGGGAGTGGTAGAGAACGACACTGACACTCCGGCTTTCTCGCTCCCTGTTGGAAAGCTTCCATTAAGAGAAAGTCTTGGAAAGATACGGGAATACTGCAGGCGCAACAATATTCCTGCAGTGCTGTCGGCCGTTCCCGAGCACGCTCTTGAAGATCTTGAAGAAGCAGGCATTTCATCAATCAATCCTCTTGAAGACTGGGGTGATTATCTGTATGATGCAAAAATGCTTTCTACTCTTTCTGGCAAGAAAATGGGAAAGAAACGAAATCATGTCAACAAATTTGATTCTCTCTATCCTGAAAGCAGAATTGAAACACTTGATGCCTCCAATATCGACAAAGCCATCGACTTCATGACCATCATAGATGAAGAAGGCGACGAAGTGGCAATGGCTGTCGAAGAAAGGCTGATGACCAGAAAACTTCTTGACCTTATTAAGGAAGGAGACATTCGTCTTGAAGGTGCTATACTTATGGTAGGCAATGACGTAGCAGCGTTCACAATAGGAGACGTAAAAAATGATACCCTCTTTGTTCACGTGGAAAAGGCATCCAGGGCTTTTGACGGAAGCTATGAAAAAATCAATAAGGAATTTGCTGCTCTCATGACTGCCCGACATCCGGAAATCCTCTATATTAACAGAGAAGATGATTCAGGTGATGAAGGTCTCCGCAGGGCAAAGCAATCCTACCATCCGGTAGAGATACTAAAGAAATACAATATCGCGCTTTGAATTTTGCAGAATGGATATTTTTTGGTAATTTTGTAATCAAATAGCGCGAGAGCACTAATAATATCCAAAAACAGACAAAAAGATGAGCGACGTACTTGTCATCATACCGACATATAACGAGATTGAAAACATCAGCACGATGCTCCGCACAGTGATGAAGCTTCCGGATGGGTTTGATGTTCTTGTTATTGACGATGGTTCACCCGACGGCACTGCTGACGCTGTGAGAAAAGAGATGGCGAACTATCCCGGACGCATTCACCTGGAATGCAGGAGCGGAAAGCTCGGTCTCGGAACAGCCTATATTCACGGGTTTAAATGGGCACTTGCCAGAGATTATCAATACATTATTGAGATGGACGCAGATTTCTCTCATAATCCGGATGATCTTACGCGCCTTTATCATGAGTGCAAAGACCGTGAAGCTGACGTCTGTGTAGGATCACGATATATAACAGGCGTAAATGTTGTCAACTGGCCTATGGGACGGGTACTCATGTCCTATTTTGCTTCTGCTTATGTTCGCCTGATCACGAGAATGCCTTTGCGTGATTCTACTGCCGGATATGTTTGCTATCGTAGAAGGGTGCTTGAAGCCATTGATCTTGATAAGATTGAGTTTAAGGGCTATGCTTTCCAGATTGAGATGAAATTCAAGTCATGGAAAAAGAAATTCAAAGTCGTTGAAATCCCGATTATCTTCGTCAATAGGCAGCTTGGCACATCAAAAATGAACTCAAGCATTTTTGGAGAAGCTGTTTTTGGAGTGATGTCGCTGCGGCTTAAGGCAATGTTTGGCAAATTATAACGTATCCCCCATTCTTTTTTAAGAACGGGGGATAAATGTTATCAATTCTATCACTCTACGTCAATCTCCTCTGTAATATAGCTGAAGATAGCAACGGGCTATGAAATCGTGGAATCTTGCTACAAGAGCTGTATCATCACTACCGGGGAATTTTGCATCCGGAAGCCACCCTTTTTCGCAAATATACTCAAGAAGATCATGAGGGCATTCTCCTCTCTGAGTCAGAAGGTCGATTGCATGAGTAGCAGCATAATCAGCATCATACATCGGATTCGATGGCGCCTTGATACACTGGCAAATTCCTGGTGCTACAAGAAGTCCTTTCTTCGGATTAGCCATGAGTACATAGTTTGGGCAATCTTTTAATTGCACGAGATGCTCTTCTCCTGGTTTCCACCCAAGATCATTGATAAGAAACTCATTGAATGCCTTGTATCCCTCAATGAATTTTACGGGTTCTCCCCCAGTGGCACGAGTAAGACGCTCAAATGCTGGATGAGTAAGAGTTTCTTCCTTGCGCTCTTTACGGGAAGATAGCTTATGGTTGATAGTCAGATGCACCCATTCTCCAATGTAAAGAGCCAGAGGACCTGTCGGTTCACTCTTTACTGCTTCCTGAATTGCACCTGCAATTTCTTCATTCTCTTTTCCTGCCGACATCATTTCATTAATGATCTGATTGGCAGTGAGTGCAAATGCAGGACGCAATAGCCAACTATGAAGATAAAGCCAGCTTCCGAGACGAAGAATCATATCCTTATCCTCCTCAGCATACACATCAAGTTCATGTGCAAGATGATATCCAACCGGTACAGGAGACTCTTCATACACATATTCAAGTTCCTTATACCATGCATCTGCCAATGCGACAAGTTCGGGAGCAAAAGGATAAATTCTTCTGTCGTCAGAATACATCGCTATTGCATACCAGACTATAAATCCGACATCTTCCCGGTTCAATTCATAGTCAATGTAATCATCTGAAACTGCATAGAAAGGGACTGGTGTGCCATAAAGACGACGACATTCATCTATAAATCCATGCCATAGTCCTGCATCGGATATCATATCTTGAAAATATCCGATCACACACAAAGCGGCCCTCTCTATAAGCGCAGAATGAAGAGAAGCAACTTGACTCTCTTTCTCTGCAATTTCTATGAGGCGGTTGGTCAGATTGAAGTAATATCTGTCTGTGGAAGTTTCTTCCGGACAACAGGGTTGTCCGAGAAGAAAAGATTCAAATTTCAGCATATCACCTCCGAAAGTTTTGCCTGTGGTACTGTGACCTGAGTTCCTTCAGCCATATTCTTGACTGTAGCTGTTTCTTCAGAGAGTTCTTTATCTCCAATCATGACTACATACTTTGCCCCCTCAGAATTAGCATACTGCATCTGTTTTTTCAACTTGGTGCAATCAGGATACAACTGAGCAGAGATCCCTGCTTCACGAAGAGCCTTAATACATCTCATTGATGCAGCAGCCTCATCCTTTCCAAAGTTTATAAAGAGGGCCTTTACACTTCCGCTTATTTCCTTGGGATATAGATCAAGAGCATTTAGCACATCATAGATTCTGTCAGCACCAAAAGAGATACCTACTCCCGACAGACCGGAAACTCCGAATACACCTGTGAGATTGTCATAGCGTCCTCCACCGGTGATAGAACCGATCTCTACGTCAAGTGCCTTGACTTCAATGATTGTACCCGTATAGTAGTTGAGGCCACGAGCAAGAGACACATCAAGTTCAACTTCACATGAATGCCCAAGATTCTCAAAACCTTCCAATACTTCCCTCATTTCCTCTACTCCCTTCATTCCTATCTCACTTCCGGCAAGGATTGTAGAGAGCTTTTCAAGTTTCTCTGCATTCGATCCTTCAAGTTCAAGCAGAGGACGCAAAGCTTCAATAGCATCTTCACTAAGCCCTTTCTCACGAAGTTCTGAGTTGACATTATCAATGCCAATCTTGTCTATTTTGTCAATAGCAACCGTGATGTCAACTATCTTATCTGCTTCTCCTATCGTCTCAGCAATGCCTGTCAAAATCTTACGATTATTGACATGTATGCTTGTACGGATACCAAGCCTGCCCATCACATAGTCGATCAGAGAGAGAAGCTCTATCTCATTCGAAAGAGAATCTGAACCAACCACATCTGCATCGCATTGATAAAACTCACGGTAACGTCCCTTCTGCGGTCGGTCTGCACGCCAAACCGGTTGAATCTGAAAGCGCTTGAATGGCATCTGAATCTCATTGCGATGTTGCACTACAAAACGGGCAAAAGGAACTGTCAAGTCATATCTAAGACCTTTCTCACAAAGCTGATTTGTCAGCTTGGGAAGATTATGGGCTTCTAAATCTGAAGAATTAACTTCTTTCAGGAAATCACCTGAATTTAAAATCTTGAAAAGAAGTTTGTCTCCTTCTTCCCCATATTTTCCCATCAAAGTTGAAAGGTTCTCCATTGCGGGCGTCTCGATCTGACGATAGCCGAAAAGACGAAAAGCCTCACGTATCGTATCAAAAATATAATTTCTACGTGCCATCTCCATAGGAGAGAAGTCACGTGTTCCTTTTGGAATACTCGGTTTTTGTGCCATATCTATAAAATGAATGATTCAACTTAAGGATTTATATAGTTTTTATGATTTAAAATATGCCATTTTTCTGAACTCAGAAGGCGAATAACCGGAAAGGTGCTTGAAGTATTTACCAAAAAAAGATTGATTGGCAAAATTCAACTTGTTTGATATTTCCTGAATAGTCAGAGCAGTCTCGGCAAGCATAATTTTTGCTTCCATAATGACATAGTGATCGATGAGTTCTCCCGCAGTGTGACCGGTAATATCCTTAGCAACAGCGGAAAGATGTTTTGGCGTCACACACAATTTGTCGGCATAGAAAGCAACGCTTCTTTCACTTCTAAAGTTCTGTAGAATCTCCAGAATAAATTTAGAAAGGATCTCTTCCTTACGAGTCTGAGGTTTCTCAATTCCTTCTTTAGAGACATAATGCTTTTCTATTATTTCGCACAGCAACGCCTGAATAAGGTTGCTTATTTTAGTCCTTTTTAGAGGAGAATCTACAGCTTTCAGTTTTTCACCTATGAGTCTCATATATTCTTGAATATCCTGTGAATTTTCTTCAGAGAGATGGCTGACCGATTCAATAGGATTATGAATGAGCAAAGGAAGCAATCCGGAAATTCTGGGCATTATCGACTCAATCATTTCGAGATTACAACCTATAGCCATGATTTTCACAGGCTCACTTGAGCTTAGCGAGTGCACATATTGATTTGGATTAAGAAGCATCAAGCTGTTTTTGCTAAACATAAATTTTTTGACACCTATACCAACCTCTCCCTCACCCTCAATACAAAGAGCAATCGTAAGCCCCAAGACTCTGATAGGAGAATTTGTGCGATTTAGAGCATTATCAACTTCATAGTACACCGCATAATTCTCCGGATTAGAGTATCCGGATTTTCTATTAAAAAATCTGGATATGTCGGAAATATCATATGTCCTATGGAATTCCGTAGCTATTTTTTCAGTCATAATATTGTAGTGTTACGGTGTATATTAAAGTTCAAAAGAAAGTCTAACATTAATCTGACGACGAGTAAGATAGTTGGGCACTGCATATTTTATTCCGTTGACATCTGTCACCCAATAATATCCGCTTACATTTGATATATCAAAAAGATTGAAAACATCAAGTGCAAGTGAAATATCCTTGAAGTGTCTCCAGAAATTATATGGTCTTACTCCCTCCGGCTCTCCTCCAACAAGTCGATATGAGAATCCTATATCTACACGTTTATAAGCTGGAGCCCTGAAATAATTGACGGAACGCGATACGTGAGGAGCTGTCATTGTCAACCCATCCGAAAAAATTCCTCTGAGAGAAAACTTCAGTTTGGGGAATTTAGGGAAATAGTCAGTAAAGAAGAGTCCGAAAGAGTATCTTTGGTCACTTGGAAGTGGAGTCTTCACGCCATCAAGTGTCTGCTGTGTATTCATAAGAGAAAACGAGATCCACGAATCTGAACCTTCAACGAATTGTCCGAATAGCTTCATGTCAAGTCCCATGACATGCCCTTTGGAATCATTGATACCGGTATAATCTACTTTAAGATTATCATACTCATAAGATATGAGTCGGGAAAGAGCCTTGAAATAGGCTTCTCCCGTAAGTTTGAACGGACGATTCATAGCCCTGAAAGTATAGTCTGATCCAATCACAAACTGAAGACTCTGTGGTGACTTTATCCCGCGGTTAAGCTGAATGAAACCATTTCCAAGTTCATCAGTGACAGTAGCTCGATATTCTTTATAGAATGGAGACTGATAATATAGACCGACAGCAGCCCGAAAGGTCAACTGATTGTTATTTATGGGCGCAATGCTTATGTTTGCTCTAGGAGAAACAAGAAATTCCTTGTTGAAATCCCAATAAGAGAAACGTACCCCGGCATTAAGCGTAATATATGCCTTCGAAGTCTCAAGATAGAGTGCATCTTCCGCAAAAGCTGCAAAACGATTGGCTTGCATATCTTGCCTTGAAGAAAGATTATAGATCAAATGCACTCCCTCCGGTTGAGTCGGCAAGGAATATCCTGCTGAGTCACGCCATTCCCATTCCTTGGAACGGTCACGGAATGTCTCATGTTGATATGTGACGCCATACGTTATATTGTTGCTCTTTATCCTGGTAGTGCCACGCAACAATGCTTGAACCACGGAAGCACGAAGACGATTTCGCGCATGCTCCATATACTTACCTATGCCGAGTTCGCCACCAATGCCCCCATCTCCTCCTGTTCCTGCCTGGCTTAACCAATATTCACCGGATATATCATAGCTTACAAGCTCATCAGTAAGAAAGCCTGACAGTCCAAAAGTAAATGATGATGCACGACTCTTTTTATATGTCAAGTTTAGAGAACCGAGATATGTCTGGAATTTATCTTTCTCCTCGCCATCGAAATAAACTTTAAAAGACTTTACATTGTCTGAGGTTCCAAAAGTCGTCTCCCTATCTGTCGGAGTAAAGTTATAATTGTTGAGAGAAATATTTCCTAAGAAATTTATACTAAACTTTTCAGTTGACTTAAGAGTCATATTTGTCTGATAGTCGAAAAAACTCGGATCATACTCACCTCGCGTCTCAAGACTGCTTAGCAATGAATTATTTCTTTTATACCTGACACCATGAAGCATAGAAAATTTTCCCGAATTCTGACCTACTGCAAGAGAAGCACCCATAAGGCTTCCGGAAACCTTAAGCTCAAAAGCCTCTGGATCTCTGTATGCAATATCAAGCACTGACGACATCTTATCAGCATATCTTGCAGGGAAACCGCCGGATGAAAATTTCAGATTGCCTACCATGTCGGGATTAATAATGGAAAGTCCCTCTTGCTGCCCACTTTTCATCAACTGCGGACGATATATCTCCACTCCATTAATATAAACGGAATTTTCATCGAAGGTTCCACCTCTGACAGAGTATTGAGAAGACATCTCGTTGTTGGCATTCACACCGGGCATCGTAGCTATCATCGCCTCGACACTACCCCCGCTTACGTCAGGAGAAAGTTTAAAAGACTCTGCATCGAAAGTCTGCATTCCATTGATATTACTTCTAAACCCGTCTACTTGCACTTCATCAAGAAGCTTGGAATCATTGTAAAGTCGTACATTAAGAGTTATATCACCCTTAGGATCAAGCAGAACTCGTTCTGCTGTTTTAAAACCAATACAACTAAACAAAACAGTTATCGTATCGCTTTGAGCTACACTTAGAGAATATTTTCCCTCAAGGTCTGTATTCGTACCAATAGCAGTGCCTTTGATCTGCACTGTTCCAAATTCAATCGGTTTGTCTTCGCTATCGATTACTTTACCAGTAATACGCACATTATCTGCTAAAGCCGATAGCGAAAGCAGAGTAAAACAAATCAATAGGAAGTATTTTAACTTTGTCATACTGTATATAAACGTAATCAGAAGGCAATATCGTATTTGAATTGGTCAATTTTTCGGAATAAATAAAAAGACCAACACTCCAAAACGCCTCCTTCCACTTCCCCCGCCTTACCCTCAAAGACCATCCCCAATTAAAAATCTTATAAATCTTATACGTCGTATAAATTATATGAATTATATGAATTATAAATCTTATAAAAAATAAAAAAGCCAGAATCTTTCGATCCTGGCTTCTAAGGCGGCGATTACCTACTCTCC
>CAYNEZ010000117.1:0-10841 GCA_964396365.1 uncultured Sangeribacter sp.
ATGGAATGCCATAGTTCATGCAGGAGTTGATTTCGGCACGGTAGACTCCTCTGGTGAATCCGTATCCCCCTTCGAATACATCAACCTTATCGCTATACCTAGAATCAAAAATCAGATCGGACCAATTGACATCACTTATTTTTCCAGTCAGAGAAATATTTTGATACCAACCTCTTCCAAACCCTTCCTGGATTTCATCTTTTTTCCCTTGTGTGACATATTGGTTTTTAATTATTCGTTCCTCACCCAGTTTACCGAATGCATGTCCACAAGCCTCATGCTGCACGATACCTCTGACATCGGAAGGATACGGATCGGAGGAATTAGAGCAAATGGAAATTGCAGATCCTTCCAAAGTAAGCGATGTGGTCCCACCGTACTCATCAGAATTCAGAGCCATGATGATCAATGACTGTGACATCTTATCCTTTGTCAGGGGAGATTTAGACACTGCATAATCAAATATCATATCCATATCGTCATGAATAAGGTGCCCATTACCTTCACAGTCATACGCAAACATCGTCATAAACCTTGTATTGCGCCATGTATTTGCAGTGTTTACTCCTGTTTCCTGAGAAAGACTGACACAAGCATAGACATTGAAGTAATCACGGTAAGTGGAATATGGCTCAACGCCGAAGAAAGCATCCATCTGTTGCCAAACCAGATCAAGGTATGCTCCATTGGAAATGGACTCGGCATCAAAGCAGTCGCCTAAGAAAAGCACATCTATCCCGCTACCACGCGAAGCTTTCTGCAGAACTACACATTCATCCTCATCATACTGATAGTCATATTGACTGACAGTGCATCTGGTAGTAAATTCTGTTCCTTTAAGCGAGAATTCCACATAATCTGATCGATTGCCGGATCCCTTTGACATATCCTTAACGGTAAGATTCAGTTCAGTCTTTCCTTTTCCTGAAGTCTTTGAAACCGAGCACCAATCCGGCATATGGGTAACTTCCCACTCTCCGTCACTGTTCAGCACCAATGTCTCTTGATGAGCATTCGCAAGTGCGCATGCAGAAGCGGGCCTGCAGACAAAATTTGAATAGGCGGCTATACGCTTGAATTCCTTCCAACCATTAGTTGCAGAATATACCTCTACCGCTTCAGCCGGAACCTGAAGCGTGAAATTATCCTTCGGAATACCGAAGAATGGATCCCTGACTTCAACATCCCATTTATAATTTGTAAGGAGAGGAGGCTCCGGATTATTCACAACTATTGAGGTAAGATTATAGCAACGACCGAAAGCGTCACCTTCAATCTTGGTAATTTCCTTGCCAAGTACGACTTCGTCCAAAAGAGTGCAATCGGCAAATGAACAACTGTTGATGGCCGTCAGTCCATCCGGAATGGTCAGAGTTCCTGATAATCTACTGTTATTCGCGAAACAACCATCGCCCATATAGCTTATATTTTTTGGAAAGACAATAGATGAGATTTTATTGTTTTCAAACGCATTATTACCCAATCTTTTTAACGTAGATGGCAATTTCAGCTCACCTTTTAAGCTACACCCGAGAAAAGCCTGATCATCAATTGATATTAGCCCTTCAGGAAGATTCACTACCGAATAGTTTCCTTCTGCGAATGTCTGAGCCCTGATCACACTTATCCCCTGCGGAACAGTAAGCTGACCGCTGAATGGAACCCTGAAAAAAGCACCCTTTCCTATCTCTTTCAAATTTTCAGGAAGATTCAGCGTTCCGGTGAATTTAGAGGTATCGAATGCCATCCCTCCTATGAATCTGACACTTGCCGGAATCCTAAGCTCACCTGTAAGACAAGTCCTACAGAAAGCGGCACTCTCAATAAACACCAGAGTCGATGGAAGTGAGAGTGTCCCGACAAGAGAAGAGCAATCGGTAAACACACCCCATCCTCCACCATAAGATCCTGGATATACATCATCAAGATTAGCATTGGTTCCAATATGAGTGACACCCTCCGGAATTATAAGATCACCCATCAGACCACACTCCATAAAGGCACAACTGCCTATTATTTTCAAATTCTTTGGAAAGACAATATGATTCAATCGGGACATTCCATAAAACGCATCCTCCGGAATGACATCCTTTTGATCATTCTCAAATACTTCGGCATCTGCGAGATTCAACGATTTAAGATAATCCATGTTTTCCTTGATATACAGGCAGTCCTTTTCATCAAGATTACCGACAATCTTAAGGTTGATGATATCACTCACACGCATGTTGTTTCTTTTGATCACTTCCTCCAGAGTGCCCCGATGGTCGACGTTGACAACTACGTATTCACGCATTATTCCGTCGCGGAACTCAACATCATCAATCCATGGTGTGACAGCCTCATCGGTGAGCTTAAACTCATAACCTCCGGTGTCATTTCGTCTATCAACCGTTATTGTAAATGTGCTGAGTTTTCCTGCAATAAAAGAGATATCACTGCTCTTTACAAGATGGTAGCAGATACCATCCACGGTAACATCAATCAAATTGCCCCCCGCACGGATGGACTGAGGCACCACCACAGCTCTCCAATCCTCTCCGCTTTTATAAGGTGTGACCGAAATCATATCACCGTAAGCATCGCCGAGTGAGCCATCGGACAAGTCAATGTCTACAGATGGCTTGACATTTGGAATCAAGACTGTTTTCTCAAGAGTTGTCCATTCGCCACTGCCGAATCCGCTTCCCTCTAAAAGTGTTACCCTGATTCCGGACATAAGGTGATCAAATGTTAGGTCAACACGTGAATCGGTGGGCATGATTTTCCTGGCTTTTCCCCATAGGAAGTCACTTGCTTCATAGCCTCCCTGTTCTGATTCAGATCCGGTTTGATCCTGACGACGTAGTATGGTATGCCTGACAGATCTTGCATCTTCAATATCTGAGATATATGGATAATAACCGATTATGTCGGCCGCCGTTTCCTTTGAAGTCCAATATAATGCGGAAGCTCCTCTCCATGTATTGTCGGATTCATTAAAATCAAACCTCACATTGGAAGCATGCACGTCATCAGATATTATATCCTGAGGATTTTCACCCGCATAGTCGAGCACATACACTCCCATTCGGTCACCTCCTTCAAAACCGGCGTCGCTCGCCCTCGTAGCCGAAGGATACGCGGCTCCAAGAGTAATGGGCATAAGAGTAGCATCTCCCTCTGTTTCTATACGTAAATTGTCTTCCGAACAACTTGCCGCGAGGAGCATACATCCGAAAGCCGAAATATATATATGTGGAGTCTTCATCGTTTGCCTCCTTTCTTACCAAATTTAAAGTTCTTTATTATCTTAGGAGCCTGCCCCTTCGGTGAATAAGCCGACGCATCATTGACTTCGGTCCTTGTCGTTCCCGTAAAGTCACGACCCATAGCCCGGCTGTCTTTCGCATAGAAGCTGTCAAGGCTGAATGTCTCGCCTGCAAGCTTCATGATGCGCTGCACGATCAGCTGGCGACTCCACGAAGAGAAGTAAGGCACATTATTGTTCATACAGGAATTATATTCCGATCGATAGACTCCTCTCGAATGGAAGAATCCACCTTCGTATACATCCACAATGTCTCCGTAAGCCGGGTTGAAGATAAGGTGAGACCATGGAACCGCCTTGTACTTCCCGGAAAGAGACAGGTTCAATCCGAATCCCCAGGATTGTGATTCAACCAACTCACCGACATGGTCGCAACAGGCGCAATGGCATTTGTTGATAAAAGCCTGATGATATACATATTCATCCGCAAGCCAGCCGATGCCATGCCCTCCTGCTTCATGCTGAACAAGTCCTCGGGCATCGTTTGGATACTCTAACGCGCTTTTGGTCACGACAGAACAGAAACTGTCATTCTGGCCAAGAACATATGTAATCCCCTCATACATATCGGAATTCACCACCAACACAACTCCGACCGAAGGCTGCGAGCTACTTGAGAGTGCCGGAACTGTCTCTACGCTGTAATTCAAAGCAGAAACCCAGTCAGTAGACAATCTGGTAGTTCCATCTCCTATACAGGTATGGAATTTAGAGGTTCGCCATCCGTTCAATGACTCTACCCCGCTATCTTCTGAAAGTGCGAATGAAGTATAGACATTGAAGTATTCCCGGTATGAGGTATAAGGCTCTACGGCGAAAAAATATTCCATTTCCTGCTTCATATCGTAGAGATATAGGCCGTTGAAAATATCAATGGCATCATAGCCGTCACCAAGAAATACAAGGTCTATTCCTTTTCCCTTGGTAGCCTTCTGAATCTGAATAGACTGATTTTCGTCGTAGTCATAATCATATTGCCCAACACTGATATGGGTCAGATGTTGGTCGGCATCTTCAAGACGGAAAGTTATGATTCCGGATCGAGGAGACTCTCCATGCGCCATCGCGTCTACAGTTAATGTAAGAATGGATTTCTTCGAACCGCTTGTTTTGTCAACATGACACCAGGAAGGACATTCTGTTATTTTCCACTCACCATCCGCATTAAGAATGATCTCCCTTTTTCCTCCTTTGTTAAGAACATTGTATTTCGAAGGACGCACTACAAAATTCCTATAGGCTGATATCCTCTTGAACTCACTCCAACCAGGAGCGTTGCGATATGCATCCACACTTTCTTCAGGCACTTCAACCGTAAAGTTATCCTTATTTACACCATCGAAGGCACTTTCATCAATAGCAGGGGGCTCAACAGCCTGACAATAAATATAGGACAATGAATAACAGTTCTGAAACGCTTCGTTCCTGATTCTCTGCAGACGTTTGGGAAGCACGATCGCATCCAGTTTATCGCATTCGGCAAACGCTCTCTCTCCAATAGTCTCAATCAATGGAGGAACCACGACTGTGTCACTGAGCAGATGGTCGCCATAACAGACGCTCTCCTCAATGAATTCCAGATTGTCCGGAAAGACGATATGGCTGATCTTTGTTCCGGAGAACGCTCTCGCCCCGATCCTGGTCACAGTCTGAGGAACAACAATATCTCCCCTGAGTTCGCTTAGGGCGAAAGCCTCTTCTCCGATGATCTCAGGAGCATCAGGCCATGAGAATGAAACGGTACGAGGAAAAAGGAAATTCTTAATCTCGGTAAGATGCCTTGGTATCTGGAAACTTCCTGAAAAACCCGTATTTGCAAAAGCACTGCCGCCTAATTCCTTCAGAGAACTTGGAAGATGAAGTTCCCCAGTCAGATACTCGCAATCGGCAAAGCCTTTTTCTCCGATATGCTCCAATCCTTCAGGTAGGACAAGAGAGCCGGTGAAATCACAGTTCTCAAAAGCGCTTTCTCCGATATATTTCAGTGTAGAAGGTAGAGATAGTGTACCTGACAGATTGGTGTTTGATGATGTATATGCCTGCCAGTTTGAGAATGCGTTTGCTCCAATATATTCCAGACCTTCAGGAAAATCCAACGATCCAGTCAGATTTGTGTTCCTAAATGCCAACTCCCCGATTTTCTTAAGTTTTTCAGGAAAAACGATTGTCTTGAGATAAAGCATTTCGCAGCATCCTTGATAAGGGATTGAGAAATCACTCCTATTTCCGTAGTACTCGACATTACAATCATAAATCAGTACATCCCGGAGATTCAAAGCCTCAAGATATTTCATATTCTGACGCATATATAGAAAATCATCTGAATTAAGCTCTCCTTTGATCTTGAGGTTGATTATTTCCGTAGGATCGAGATTCGCAGCCTTGACAGTTTCCTCCAGTCCTCCCCTTTCTGGGACTTCGACAACTATATATTCTTTTACCTTACCGTTATGAGACTCCAGATCACTCTCCCATGCTGTTATCGACTCATCTACAAGAGAAAATTCATAATCTCCGTTTTCAGACACTTTGTCTACTTGAATGGTAAATTTATGGAGTTTTGACGGCAGATAGTTCAATGTTTCGCTCTTGGTAAGCTCATAGCTATGACCGTTTACGGTTATGGAAACCACACATTGTCCCGCTTCCACAGACTGAGGGATGACGATGGCCCGGTAATCGTCTTTATAAGAGTTCATGACGATGTCCTTGCCATCCTTTTGGCCGACTGTAGTGACGTCACCGGTGCTCAAATTGATGGTGGCGTTTCTGTTTGTATTGGTTACCATCACTTCCTTATCAAGTCCGATCCATTCTCCTTCATCGAAAGACTTGCCTTCTATAAGAGTGACTTGTACGGCTGAAAGGATATGCTTGAACAGGAGATTGACATACGGCGAAGACGGGAGGACACCCGACGTCTTTGCCCAAAGAAAATCAGAGCATTCATAAGCACTAAGTCCGCCACTTATATTCTCAGAAGACTGATTGCGTTCTACAGAGAAGGGATAAGCCTCCACATCATCTATGGCTGAATCATAGGGATAGCATCCATAGAAATCCACAGGTGTCATGTCATCCGAGAAATACAGCTGACGGTCTCCTTTCCATGAGTAAGATGACTCATCGAATGTGAAGCGTACATTATCCGCAAGATTTCCCGAAGGAGCAAGTGTGCCGGGATGCATAGTGTCTGTAAAGCTCACGGCAAACACGCCTATACGGTCACCGTCGGCAAAGCCTGAATCATTGGCACGTGTGACATTTACCTGATCGATCTCCACCTGTAGCCTTATTTCTCTGGATTGCCGATCCTCGGAAGCGCCTCCCCTAAATGACTCCTCGCTACAGGAAGCCATCAGTAGTGACAATGCTCCGATATATATATAATTCTGTTTCATCATTGGGGTAGTTCGATTTTATCGTTAGCAATGAAATCATCAAGTGATGCAGACAAACCTGCACGTCGCATTATCTCCTTGTATATGGTATATCTTGATATAGTATTGTAGTAGGCTATATATGTGTTCATTACGCTGTTGGCCTCCGAACGCCATACGCCACGCAAGTGGTTGTAGCCGCCTTCCCACATATCTACCATCTGACTGTATTTGGGATGAAATACGAAATCTCTCCAAGGAGCATCGTTCATTTTCGATGACATGGTTAGATTCTCGTAATAGCCCCTGGCCTTCATTGATATATATTTTATCATGTCATTGCAGCCGGGACAAGTACAACCCTTTATATGCTCGAAATGGCTCACCATTTCGTTGCCCAGGCCAGCGAATGCCTCGCCTCCAGCATAATGTTGCACAAGTCCTCGCTGATCATATGGATAGACATCATCCACACACCCGATTCCAGCCATGCTACATCCGTTCCAGTCTATTTCAGACCAACCGGTAAAATTGTTGTAATTTGACACCATTATGATCAAGGCATTATCAATATTTTTACCGGCATGCTCCGAAACCCGCTCTACATATGATTTCAGTATATCCACATTCGGAGTCACGCCATCGGTCTCAAAACAATTTGTCTTAACATCATAGACATTCCCTGTGCCTTGATCAGGAGAAGCGGTAACTGCCGTTGTTACTGTGAAATAGTCCTTATAGGTCTTATAGGGTACTATTGAGAACAGATGTGCAGCAGTCTCCTCCATTCTTCGCATATATTCACCGCTGACGATATCATCAGCATTAAATCCTTCGCCGACGATAAAGACCGGAATCTCCTTCCCTTTAGCGGAAGCATGTTGAAGTACTATCTCAGTATCTTCGGCATACTCATATGACAATTGACGTACAGATGTATAAGTCGTATACTCCTTTCCATTAAGTTTAAATACTATATTCCCTTCGCGTGTATCGGAACCTGAACGCATCGGATCGACAGTGATTGTCAATTCTTCCTTATGATCTGCATGATCTGGAGAAACATGCACCCAGGAAGGACACTCCACAACACTCCAGGCACCTTCAGACCTGATTATACCCTGGCGGCTTATTCCTTTATCAAGACATGATATATTCGATATATTGAAAGCGAGTTCATGGTGAGCGGTGATATTTTGGAATTTTTTCCATCCATCTGCGTTCCTATATAATTCCACAGAATTTTCCGGCACCTCAAGAACAACTTTATCAAAATATATTCCATCAAAAGTTGAATCGAATGCAGTCGGAGGTTCGGCAGCAAGACATATCATGGTAGAGAGTTTTGGCAAATTTGAAAAAGCATATGTTCCGATATAACCAACGTTTCTACCTATCTCTACATACTCCAGTTCTTCCATACATGCAAATCCATTACTTTCTATCTGTAGGATGTTGTCTCCGAGTGTGAGTCTCGAAATCTTCGTTCCTCCAAAGGCGCCACCATTATCGCCATCTCCTCCCAAAACACTTTCAGGAGAAGACGGGAACATCAATTCACCGCCCAAGTTAGTGAAACTAAATGCACCACGCCCAATATATTCAACAGAATTGGGTATTTTCACATTTCCTCCTGCAAAAGAACATAGTCTAAATGCCATGTTGTCAATTATCTTGACACTCTCAGGGATAATAATGGGAGAATTAAATTTAGTGACAGCAAAAAGATTTCCAAATGCACCACTGCCTATTTTAGTTACGCCTTCAGGTATTGTAAGATTTGTTCCATTACTGAAGCCCATAGCAGTGAATGCATTGCTTGGAATTTCTTTAATACCGCCAGGAATAATTATATCTCCCACAAGATCATGACCGCAACCTTCGAAGGCATGTTCTCCTATATATTCCAATTGGGTTGGAACGTTGAATGTTCCTGTAGCTCCTATTGCACAAAAAAAAGCCCAAGGTCCAATATGTTTTATGGTATTACTGAGTTTGAGTTCCATAGTGGCTCCCAGTCCATAAAATGCCATACCTCCAATATATTCCAACGAAGATGGCATCTCAATTACAGCATCATCTCCTATTGAAGAAAATGCCCACTCCTCAATTGTCTTGACACTTTCAGGAATTATCAACGTGGAGGTAAGTCTTACATTAGCAAATGCATTGCTTCCGATTCTTACGATATCCAGTGGCAATACAATCCTGCGGATAGACTCTTTATGAGACAATGCATTTTCCGGAATCATGTCATCCATAAATTCTTTAGGGGAGTCCCAGCTATCTATATTGACCTTATACTCAATATTTACCATTCTTGCCTCACCAATATGGAGAGATGCAAGTTGATGCATTTCCTCACGCATCATGCGGAAGTCTTCATCCGTAAGTTGTCCAGTGACCTTTAGGTTACGCAGTGAGGAGACATCGCAGCCCATAGCCTCCAAACAGGCTTTAAGGTTTCCGGCCTCGGCGACATGTACTGTAAGATATGAATTCGACTCAAAATCATGAGATGATTTGTCGGCTTCCCAAGGTATGATATCTTCGTTGACAAGGGTCAGGGCGTAGTCGCCGCTGTCGTCTTTGCGGTCAATCTTGATGGTGAAGGTATGAAGTTTACCAGCAGTGTATTTCATGCCATCGGTGCGACTATAGGCGTAGGGTTTGCCATCTAATGTAATACCTATGATAGTCTTGCCTGCAGATACTGACTGCGGAACCACCACAGCTCGCCATGCGTCTCCTTCAGGATTCATGACGATGTTGCGGTCATAGTTGCCGCTTGGTGTAACAATGCCTTTGGATAGATCTACTTCCGAGGTGCGGACTGTGTTGTCGACAGTGACTGTCTTGGTAAGTTTGGTCCATGCGTCTCCTTCGAATCCACTCCCCTGCTGAAGCACAACTTTTACTCCTGCCATGATATGACTGAATGTCAATTCCACTTTTTTGCCGGGGATGGCTTTGGATGTCTTTGCCCAAAGCAGGTCGGAGGCTTCGTATGAACCCATTTCTCCCTCTGTGCCTACAATACTTTGGTCTGATTTCACCTCAAAATTGTAGGCATCAACATCGCTCATGCCGTTGTAGAAAGGGTAATAGCCATAGACATCGGCAGGAGTGATCGGATCGCTCCAGTAAATGTCAGTAGCTGCTTGCCATGTGTTGGCATTGGCATTGTAGGTAATAGCTACGTTATTTACTTGATTGTCGCTCAATGTAAGCGTACCCGGATTTCCTCCGGAATAATTGACAACGAAAAGTCCAAAACGATCCCCATTGGCAAATCCGCTCTCGTCGGCACGGGTTTCGTTGACCTGGTCGATGGAAGCCTGAAGTTCGAATCGTAATCCGTCATCGCCGTCGGAGGGAGTTAAAAGGTGCATCTCATCGGAACAGCCAAGCAAAATCCCGGATAATAGCAAGCCCACACCCCATCCCGACGGATGAAGATAGTGAAGTTGTTTCATGTATGTTTGAATTATGATTGTTTATTTACGAATTGTTTGAAAATGGCAAAAAATACTAATAATGTTCTTGGAAAGTTTTAATAGCCATGGGCTCACTTCTTTGGCATGATTATATAAAAAAAAGCGTGAGAGCCGTATCCGATGTCCGTTCCACTATCAGAGGCTCTGGTAATGCCCATCACTGTTGAACGGACAACGCAGAGACCTCACGCGAAGATATGATATACACTTAGCCACGATGCTCGCGCACCGTGGTCAGGATATGGTCATATCCGCAAGGCATCTACCGTTGTCTCATCCTTGACAGTGATTCGAAATTTACCAGATTTCTGATAGTCAAGAAAGAGCGTCGAGTAAACGCTTTTCAATATGTCAGCTGACCCCTCCCTCTTAACCCTTGACCGGGTCTCGGAGCAGTCTGCAAAGCAAAATTACAATAAATATTTTATTTCGCAAAAAATGATGATGTTAAAATATCAAAAATAAAAAAAATTAGCTACTTATGCACGAATATTTATCGCTTTCCTACGATAATCTGCACGAAAAAAAGGGGAGCATCAATTTAGACGCTCCCCTTTTGTATAAATTATTTACTTAAGTCTTGCAAGCTCAATTTTCTTGTGAGATTTTAGAACTTACGAAAGTGAGTTATTTAGAATTGACAAAGCCAATTAT
>CAYNEZ010000118.1:0-10813 GCA_964396365.1 uncultured Sangeribacter sp.
GTGGCTGATCGAATGAATGTAGGCTATCAATCTGCCCTCATCAACGTTTATTTACTCTGCAGGAAGGCTCTACTCGAAGAAGCACACTCCTTGATATTCGACAGCTATAAGGATTTATCAAGCGACTCCGGACTCTCTATGAGGCAGTGCTCGACGTGAAATTCGACCGTCGTAATTTTTTTACAAAATGATGGAGAAAAAAGCCATAATCATCAAGAGCAGATTGATGCCTAAAGGCATTTGCCTTAATCTCTTCGGCTCTATGTGGACCAGAGACAAGAGCTGGATCGACCGTTATGTCATAAACCATGAGCGTATCCACACTGCCCAACAGCGTGAACTCCTCTTCATTCCTTTCTATATCTTCTACGTCATAGAATGGCTTTTGCGCATGATCCAATACCGCAACTGGAACAAGGCTTACAGAAACATTTCATTCGAAAGAGAAGCCTACACTAACGGACACAATCTCAACTATCTTAAAGACAGAAAACTCTATTCATTCCTCAAATATCTCAGATAACCCCTTATCTTATAATCCAAAACTTTCACAGCAGTGAAAGTTTAATCAACGACATAATATGAAAGATATATTAGTAGATAAAGCAAGAGGATGCCTTGTAGGAGGTGCGGCTGGCGATGCCCTCGGCTATGCCGTAGAATTCTCTTCACTCAACAGTATAATCAATAAATACGGGAATTCCGGCATATCAAGTTTCGTTCTTGATTCCTCCGGACAAGCTCGCTTTTCAGACGATACCCAAATGACGCTCTTCACCGCTGAAGGACTCCTTTCAGCCTACGCAGTTGAGCCAAATCCCACCCCGCAGAATATTCGCAAGCATCTGGAAGAAGCCTATCTTGCTTGGTTTGCAACCCAGACAGCTTTCCAGCTTCCTCTTCCTTCATCTTGGCTTTCACATATCAGAGATCTCTGGGCAAGACGAGCACCGGGCAATACATGCCTCTCTGCCCTTTCTGCACTCCAGGATGGCAAAGCAATCAAAAATGATTCCAAAGGATGCGGAGCTGTGATGCGAATTGCACCTATCGGAATCTTCTATGCTGCGCACGCCAATTCTAACAACTTGCAGCTCACAACCTACAACTGCGCAAAGGTAGCCGCCGATGCGGCGCTCATCACTCACCATCACGATTTGAGCACACTGGCTTCAATATTTGTTGCCCTCGTGATTTTCGAATGCATGAGAATACATATCATTGAACGCCTTACTCTGCGCTCCATCATATCTCGTGCCCTAACTACGACTCTCGATGCTGTTCCGGACAGTAAAGATGCAGAGAAGTTTGTAGCCATTATCCAGAAATCCCTTGTCCTTGCAGATTCCTCTCTCTCCGATCGAGAGGCAATATCCAAGCTTGGAGAAGGTTGGGTAGCAGAAGAGACCGCAGCAATTGCCATATTCTGTGTGATGCGACACATACGCGATTTCGAAGGATGCATTGTGTCTGCTGTCAACCATGATGGCGACAGCGATTCCACTGGAGCCGTGGCTGGAAATATCATCGGTGCAATACTCGGGTTCACGGGTATCCCTGAAAAATTCAGAAAGAACCTTGAACTTATCCAACCTATACTCTCCATTGCCGATGACCTTGCCGGAACTTCTGATGCTCGTCAGATGAAAGAGCGATACGCCGACCATCGTCCTTACGGTATCCCGGAAGACCTCAACTTTATATCACATATGAAGTTCACCCCGGAAAATATTACCGAACTCGGCCCTGATGATATATTCGTCTTCGGAAGCAATCTCGCTGGTCATCATGCCGGAGGAGCCGCAAGAGTAGCAAGGCAGAAATTCGGAGCCATATCAGGTCAAGGAGTCGGTCTTCAGGGTCAGAGCTACGCAATCCCTACTATGCAAGGAGGAGTGGAGACAATCAGGCCCTATGTCGACGATTTCATTGAGTTTGCAAGCAACTGCGATCAGAACACTTTTTATGTCACTCGCATAGGTTGCGGCATCGCCGGCTTCAAAGATGAGGAAATTGCTCCCCTCTTCAAAGATGCCCTGAAGCTCTACAACGTTCGCCTACCCGAGTCTTTCGTCCGCATTCTCCTCGGATGTTAAAATATTCTAAAAGCTAAATTGCCCTTAAACCATCCTCTTCGCCGAGAGTCATAATATCGAAGACAATCGAAAAAAATATAAACTTTAACACCGAAAAACGATGAAGAAAATTCTTATGACTCTCACTCTCGCCATGGCGGCGATGATCGCGATACCCACTGTTGCAACAGCTCAGGATGCAAAGCCCGAACAGAAAAAAGAATGCTGCAAGGAAAAGAAAGATTGCAAGAAGGAAAATTGCAAAAACGAAGATTGCAAGAAAGCTGACTGCAAAGACTGCAAAAAAGCAGGATGTAACGATTGCAAAAAGCAATGCGATAAACCCTGCATGAAAGATGGCAAAGGCAAAAAAATGAAAAGACCACACGACGGCAAAATGTTCGTTGGGGAAAATAGAAAGATGAAGGCTCATAAAAATGGCCGGATTAACAAGGATATGCGTCTCGCTGGAGGTGAAAACCCAATGTTCAAGGGCATTACCCTCACTGAAGAGCAGAAAACTAAGATGAAAGCTCTTCGGGAAAAGAACATGGCTGCCGAAAAGAAAAGTAAAGCCGACATGAAAGCAAAGAGCAAAGAGGAGATTCAGAAGCTTCGCGTTGAATTCGACAAGGATGTTGAGAAAATCCTCGACAAAGACCAGCTCAAGCAGTATCAAGCCAATAAAGCTGAAATGGAAGCCCAAAGAGCTCAGAAGCAATCAAAACTTCCTAAAACTGAAAAAAAGAATAAATAATAAAACCCGCTATACAAAAACGGAAAACGGCTAATCCCCGAGGGGATCAAGCCGTTTTTTCATATCCTTTCAGCCCATACGCCATAAGACAAATAAGACTTATACTCCCTCCCAAACTCCCCCTAAAGCACCAACTCCTCAAAAAGCCTCAAAAAAGTGGCATCAAGATCTTCGCACACTCCCGGATGTGGCCGGGAGGTCTGGATGACACTACTCTTTACCGCAGATATCCAGCGAAAGCGCTCCTCTACCGGATATCCCGCTACAGGCCCCGCTCCCCTTTTCCCTTCTGCAATATCAATGAAAGCCTGAAGCTGCCGGGTCAGAACACCCTTGTCCGTATCAGGACTCATAGCACAAAGCTTAACTTCCGGAATACAGATACCCACCTTTATCCAACGACGCCGTTTGCACATCATAGCCAGTCCAACATTGATGAATTCCTCACGCTCTACTCGGGGCACATAACGCAACACTGCGTATTCATATTTGTTTAGCTCTTGCATCTTCAACTGACTTTACAATATCTACCTCATTAAGTCTCTTCAAAAGGAATTTCCTATAGACTTCTCTTCTCTCTTCTCCCTCTTCGGGAGTTGCATCATCCCATTGCAACCAGTCAGAAGGAATGGCATCCACTATCTCTAAGAGCTTTTCTCCAGTCAACTTCTGGCGCATCTGTGCATCGGCTTCTTTCATGCAAGTCGCTTTGTGGAGAAGCGCATGGTCCTTGATATAAGGAAAAGGTGTAAGGGCACTCTTTTCCCAGTCGCTCCAGGCATGATGGAAGTAAAAGGAAGCGCCATGGTCAATTAGCCATGTCTCTGAATGCCATACGAGCATATTGGTATTCTTGACAGTCCTGTCTACATTTGTGATAAACGTGTCAAGCCATACTATTCGTGAGGCCAGCATTTCATCTACCGGATTCACATATGGGTCAAGTGTCATCGCCCCCTGTAGGAAGTGCACTCCAAGATTTAGTCCTTGACTCCACTTCAGTAGGTCTTGGATCTCTTCGTCTCCTTCTGCCTGCCCAAAGTATTCGTCTAAGTTGAGAAAGACCTGTTCTGGCACAAGGAAACCTGCCGCACGAGCAATCTCACTGCCCAAGAAATCTGCAATCAGTGCTTTCTCACGGTGGCCGGCTCCTCTAAATTTTACTACATACTTAAATCCATCGTCAGCCTCAGCAAGGGCTGGAAGCGAACCTCCCTCCCTAAGCGGCGTAATGTATCTCGTAAGATTTTGATTTCTTATTTCCATCTTCTAAACGCGTATGTTACATCTAAGATAACACATCAAATTGATATAAAGATTTTCCATAATAATGCTTATATATAATAATTTTTTTGTAAATTTGTATTTTCTCAGCGAAATTGTTTAAAAATATGAAACACTCATTAATTCTCCTATTCGCGATTCTTATCTGCTGCTTGCATCTGCACGCACGCGACATTGTGTATTCCTTCGAAGGTCAAACTCTAATTTATACGGTGGCCGACGAAGAGTCTAAGACAGTGATTACAAAAGCCGGATATTATGATGGTGGCAAAATGTATCCCGGCAATTTTATTGATGGTGAACTGATAATCCCTGATATAATATTCGACGGTGATACCCCCTATTCTGTCGTTGGCATTGGAGAAAAGTCATTCTATACTGCCGAACTCCTCACCAAAGTTACGTTGCCCGAATCTATCGTGCAGATCGAGGATGAAGCGTTTGCTCGTTGCCCGTTACTTTCTTATATAGAAATGCCGGATGCAATAAGCGACATTGGGAAGCAGGCTTTTTCCAATTCAGGATTGATATCTGTGAAATGGCCCGCAAATGCTTCTGTAATCAGGTATTCTGCATTCTCAAGATGTGAACAACTCGTTTCAATCGAAATCCCTTCTTCTGTCACTACAATAGATTTGGAGGCTTTCGCAAAATGCACATCTCTCGAATCAGTTGCAGTTTCAGCCGGGCTTTTAAGCATCGAAGATATGGCTTTTGAGTCATGCACTTCTTTGACAAAACTTGAAATTCCTTCTACTGTCACCAAAATCGGATACGCTGCTTTCCAAAAATGCTCTTCTCTGACATCGGTCAATATTCCGGATGGTATTGTGGAATTAACAAATCTGACATTTAACGGATGTAGTGCTCTTTCCGCAGTCACTCTTCCAGCTTCACTTCAGAAAATCGGCTCAGGTTCTTTCCGAAACTGCTCGAGTCTGACTTCTCTTGATATTCCGTCTGCTGTCTCTGAAATTGGAGATGAAACTTTCTACAATTGCCGTAGCCTGCAATCCATAATCCTTCCTGATGCAATTAAGTTTATCCCATACTGTTCCTTCTCCGGCTGCTTAAGTCTTCAATCAGTCCAACTTCCTGCCAATCTTGAGAGTATCGAATGGCAAGCATTCAAAAACTGCATAAACCTCAGTGGCATCGTGATTCCAAATTCAGTAAAGACGATTGATAATGAAGCCTTTGCTGTTTGTAGTGCTCTCAAAGACGTCACACTCTCCGACCAACTTGAAGTTTTGGGACATCAGGTATTTGAAAAATGCACATCCCTATCTTCAATTGTCGTTCCGGAATCTGTAATATCTTTTGGCGAGGGTGTCTTTAGCGAGTGCTATTCCCTTTCGTATGCAAAGCTTCCTGACTCTTTTAAGACTATACCCAGAAGCACTTTCAACGAATGCAGAAATCTAAAAGCTTTCACATTTCCTGCTTCCACTGAATCTATTGAAGGATACGCTTTCTATGATTGTAGCAAACTCGCATCTATAAATCTTCCTTCCGGAGTAAAATCTATCTCTTTTAATGTTTTTTATAATTGCACTTACCTCACCACAGTATATATCCCGGAGTCCGTCCAAGAAATAGATAAATACACATTTCTGGGCTGCCCCAATATTCTTAATTTATACTGCGCTGGTGTTAATCCTATCCAAGTGGAAGATTTTATTTTTTCAGAGGATATTTTTTCTAAAGCCACCTTATACGTTCCTGAGGGAAGCATTGAGGCTTATAAAAATTCTCATATATGGTGCAGTTTTGCAAAAATAGAACCATTCATTCCTAAAGAAAACCCTACAGTCACATCCCTTGCTCTTTCTCCTGCTATATATAGAATGGAGGCTGGAGAGCAAGCGCAGCTGTCGGTTGAAATCATACCTTCACAAGAGAGTGGTCAGCAAGTATTATGGCTTTCAAGCGATGAGGCTGTGGCTACAGTTGATGGGAATGGCTTGGTCAAATCTATTGCAGCTGGCAATTGCATTATATCCGCCACCACTACAGATGGGTCTTATATAAGTGCCACATGCCATTTGTATGTAATTGAAGGCGACGGACCAATCTTCACTTTCGAGGGCATCAGATATGCCGTTCTCGATGAGGAGGCTGCCACTTGCCGTGTAGCAGCGTTCAATACTGTTGCCGGCGACATTCAGATTCCTTCTATAGCACTCCGCGATGGAAAGAAGTATTCAATTATAAAAGTTGGTGATTATGCCTTCTCCGGTAGCGATATCTCCTCAGTGTCGCTTCCAAATGGTCTGACAGAAATAGGGAATTATGCCTTCTCCGGTAGCGACATCACCTCAGTGTCGCTTCCGGATGGTCTGACAAAAATAGGGAATTATGCTTTCTATTCTTGTGAATCCCTCTCCAAGATTGAATTTCCTGAAAGTGTTACTTCTTTTGGCGAACATACGTTCCAAAACTGCGTAAGCCTTTCCTCTCTGTCAATTCCCGCTGCCACCAAATCCATTCCGGATTATTTCTGTTTAGGATGTTCGGCCCTTCAATCATTGACTCTTAACGATGGTATTGAGACAATCGGTTTATTTGCATTTTATAATTGCACAGAATTGTCATCTCTGGATTTCGGCAACACTCTAAAATCAATAGGAGATGGAGCTTTCACGTATTGTATGAATCTGACAGAGATAACCCTTCCTGAGTCTTTGACCGAGATTGCCATGCAGGCATTCTATGGTTCAAATAGCCTTACCTCCATCAGGATTCCTGGAAATGTGACAAGTATTGGTGCATACGCTTTTGCTGAATGTGGAAATCCACAGTATATTTATCTCCCTGCTTCAATAAAGCTGCTTGGGAAAAATCTTTTCTTATATACTGTGCCTGAAATCGTTGAATACAATACGACTGATCCGTTAGAATTTGATAATTCTATTTTCGACTATAGCATCTACAACAATGCCGTTCTCCGTATGCCCGCAGAAGGGCTGGAGAAAGCAAAGATCACCAACCCCTGGTTGCGCTTCTGCAATATGGAGGCTTCTGCCGTTGAAATGATCGGCGATAATGAATCTCCCATTGAAATCTTTACTCTCAATGGCATAAAGATCAATAAGGATCTAAAAGATCTTTCATCTGGCTGCTACATAGTTCGGAAAGGTAAGAAAACTAATAAAATACTAATCAAATAAAGATCGGTCAGAATATTTTGCACCAACGGGTTGGCTCTGGAGAAGGAAATTTTCTGCTCTGAACAACCACTATATAAATTAAGGATTCAAAAATGAATATTACACAACATCAGTTATGTGCAATTGTCGCTTTGGGTGATGATTTTGAAATTGGCTTCAACGGAGATTTGATTTGGCACATCAAAGAGGATCTCAAACGATTTAAAAGGCTCACTATGGGACACCCTGTAATCATGGGACGCAAGACCCGTGAGTCCCTTCCATATGCCCTCCCCGGCAGGACAAACATAGTGGTAACTCGCAATCCCGACTATTCAGCTCCCGGTTCACTGATAGCTCATTCCCTTACTGAAGCGATCGAAATAGCAAAACAGGCTGAAGGCTCTGAAAAAATATTCATTATCGGAGGAGGTCAGATTTATGAGGAAGCATTTCCCATGCTTGATACTTTGGAAATCACACACGTCTACGACTCCCCGGAGGATGCCGATACGTTCTTCCCGAAAGTCTCCATTGATGATTGGAAACTTGTCGCGATGACAGACATGCATGATGCTCCGAATGGCCTCAAATACGGATTTGAATCCTACACCCGTATCAAAAATCACCCGACAACCGATAACTGACACCTGACACCTGAAACCTGACACCTAATGAGAATCGCAATAAAAATTGGCAGCAACGTGTTGACTCGTCCTGATGGATCTCTCGATGTTACTCGCGTCTCAGCTATTGTAGACCAAGTTTGCCGTCTCCGTGAGGCAGGCATAGAACCGGTATTGATTTCTTCCGGTGCTGTTGCATGTGGCAGAGGAGAATGTCGTGATCTTGATACGTCTCGCCTTGACGACGTCAGCCAACGTCAGTTTTTCTCTGCCATCGGACAAGTCAAGCTTATCAATAGATACTATGATCTTTTTCACGAACATGGTGTTCGGGTAGGCCAGGTATTGACAATGAAAGAGAGTTTCTCTACACGTCGTCACTATCTCAACCAACGCAATTGTATGTTGGTGATGATGGAGGCTGGAGTAATTCCAATTGTTAATGAAAACGATACCATCAGTGTCACAGAACTGATGTTTACTGACAATGATGAACTATCCGGCCTCATTGCCACTATGCTTGACTGCGACGCCCTGGTGATATTAAGCAATATTGACGGCATCTTCGATGGAGATCCCCGCAAAGAAGGCGCTCGCCTTATCCCCGTCGTAAAGCAAGATGATGAGATAAGCAATGTAATTGTGACCGAAAAATCAGGCTTCGGTCGAGGAGGAATGGTGACCAAGCATCGTATAGCTCGTAAAGTAAGCGACGAGGGTATTGAGGTGATCATTGCCAATGGCAGACGAGAAAATATACTGACCGACATACTGCTCGATAAGGACCCTTCTACCCCCTGCACAAGATTCTTACCTTCAAAATCTCCGGTGTCTTCCATGAAACGCTGGATTGCCCATAGCGAAGGATTCGTAAAAGGAACTGTACGTATCAATGAAAAGGCTTCTGAATCCCTCACTTCCTCTAAGGCGGCATCCTTATTGCCGGTAGGTGTTACAGAAATTGAAGGTGATTTTGAAAAGGATGATCTCGTTAAGGTAGTTGACAATTCCGGCTCCTCAATAGGCATTGGTCGTGTATCATATAGCTCCGAAGAAGCCCAAAAGTTAATAGGTGTCCACGCCTGCAAACCCCTTATCCACTACGATTACCTCTATATTGAATAAAAAGATGAATTTGACTACAACAATATCAAAAGCCAAGAAAGCGACGTGGGATCTCATCAAACTCGACGACGCAAAAATCTCCAGTACTCTTCTCCACGTTGCAGATACTCTCGAAGCTGATACAGATATTATTCTCAGAGCGAATGCACTCGATATGGAGAGGATGGATCCCGAAAATCCTAAACGCGATCGCCTTCTGCTTACTGATGCACGTATAAAAGCTATAGCCGATGATATGAAGGCTGTCGCTGGGCTTCCCTCCCCCTCAAGAGTTATAGACTCAAGAATCAGGCCTAATGGTCTTGAGATTACCCGTGTGGCAGTTCCTTTCGGAGTGATTGGTGTGATCTTTGAGGCTCGCCCGAATGTGACAGCCGATGTTTTCTCGCTTTGTTTCAGGAGTGCAAATGTATGTGTGCTGAAGGGTGGGCATGATGCCGATTTGAGCAACCGCGCTATTGTGGATTCCATTCATAGGGCCCTCATAGATATGGATATAAATCCATCTGTTCTTACCCTGCTTCCCTCCACTCGTGAGGCTGGCGAGGCGATGATGACTGCCAGAGGTTTGGTCGATGTAATCATTCCCCGTGGTAGCCGTCAGCTTATCGATGCCGTTCGCGCACAATCTTCAGTGCCTGTGATTGAGACCGGAGCTGGAGTTTGCCACACCTACATAGATTCCGATGCTGATGTTTCAATTGCATCGGCTATTGTCAATAATGCAAAGACTCGCAGGGTAAGCGTATGCAATGCTCTCGATTGCGCAATAGTTCATTCAGCCCAACTCGTAAATCTCCCGACTATATGCTCTCCATTGAAAGATCATGATGTGGCCATTTATGCTGACGAAAGAGCTTACCACTCACTCAAGGGTCATTACCCTGATAATTTGCTGCATCATGCACAAGATGAAGATTTTGGTAAGGAATTTCTAAGTTATGCTATGGCAGTCAAGACTGTGGATAGTTTAGAGGAAGCCCTGGCTCATATTGCCGCCTATGGCTCAGGCCATAGTGAAGCAATAGTGACCGACAACCAATTGTCAGCCGACGCATTTTGTCGAAATGTGGATGCTGCTTGCGTCTATGTCAATGCCCCGACATCTTTCACAGATGGCGCCCAATTCGGATTAGGTGCAGAAATTGGCATATCAACCCAGAAACTCCATGCCCGAGGCCCAATGGGACTCGACCAGCTTATGACATACAAATGGATCATAAAAGGGAAAGGTCAAACCCGTCCCTAAAATTATTATAATAACATAGAAGTTGTTTCGACTTATTTTTTTATTAAGATTTCGCCAGGTTTCCGAGCAGATTTTTCTTCATGAAGAAGGAGCGATGCGGGCATCGTGACTGATGAATGAAGGGAAATATGCCGGAAAGATGGCGGAAGATTAATAAAAAGAATCTATATTTTAATATTTTTTAGTTAATTTTGCATTCGTAAATAAGTCGAAACAACTTCATAATAACAACATAGAACAAAAAATGATAAAAATAGGCGATACAGTCAGATATCTCAACGCTGTCGGTGGCGGTGTTGTAAGAAAAATTGAAGGAAAAGTGGCATATGTTGACGAAGATGGCTTCGAGACTCCGGTCCTCGTAAATGAACTGGTTGTTGTTCTCCCTGCCGGTCATGAGAAGAAAACAGGAAGTCCTAACCTCTTCTTCGATCAAAAAGCATTTGATGCTGCTAAAAACCGTCCTTCCCAACCCGACAACCTGAAAACCCGTCAACCCGACAACCTGACAACCCGACAACCCGACAACCTGACAACCCGACAACCCG
>CAYNEZ010000119.1:0-10781 GCA_964396365.1 uncultured Sangeribacter sp.
CCAACGCTCTTGATGAGGCTATCGCACTTCCTACTGATTTCTCTGCTCGTATTGCTCGTAACACTCAGATCTATATTCAGGAGGAGACTTACGTCACTAAGCAGGTTGACCCATGGGGTGGTAGCTACTATGTAGAGGCTCTCACAAATGAGATTGCAGAAAAGGCTTGGGCTCATATCGAAGAAATCGAAAAGCTCGGCGGTATGGCTAAGGCTATTGAAACAGGTCTGCCAAAGATGAAGATTGAAGAGGCTGCTGCTCGCACTCAGGCTCGTATTGATTCTGGCAAGCAGGCTATCATCGGTATCAACAAATATCGTCTTGACCACGAGGATCCTATCGATATCCTCGAAATTGACAACACTGAGGTTCGCAACGAACAGTGTGGTCGTCTTGAAGAGCTCCGCAAGAACCGTGATGAGGCAGCCGTGCAGAAAGCTCTTGCCGACATTACAGAGGCTGTTAAGGATCCAAGCAAGGGTAACCTCCTTGACCTTGCAGTTAAGGCTGCCGGTCTCCGCGCTTCATTGGGTGAAATCTCCGATGCATGCGAGGCTGTCGTAGGACGTTATAAAGCAATCATCAAAACAATTTCAGGCGTGTATTCAAGCGAAGAAAAGGGTGATCCTGAATTTGAGGAAGCCCGCAAGGCAGTGGCAGATTTCGCAAAACGCGAAGGTCGCCAGCCACGTATCATGATCGCAAAGATGGGCCAGGATGGTCACGACCGTGGTGCCAAGGTGGTAGCTACCGGCTACGCTGACTGCGGCTTTGACGTAGATATGGGCCCGCTCTTCCAGACTCCGGCTGAGGCTGCTCGCCAGGCAGTAGAGAATGACGTGCATATCCTTGGCGTCAGCTCTCTTGCTGCTGGCCACAAGACACTTGTGCCTCAGGTGATCGAGGAGCTCAAGAAGCTCGGTCGTGAGGATATCCTCGTGACTGCAGGTGGTGTGATTCCGGCTCAGGACTACGACTTCCTGTATAATGCAGGTGTTGCTGCTATCTTCGGTCCCGGCACACGCATCCCGAAGAGCGCAATCGAAATGATACGCCTTCTCAACGAGCAAACTGCTGAGTAATATCAGAAATTTTGAGATCCCGTCTCATATGACAAAGGGGAGCAGACACTCTTATAGAAGTGTCTGCCCCTCTCTTCTTGATACATATAGGGGAGTTTTTTGTTATATCAATGTAGGATTTGCTCCTCACTAAGTAATATGACTAAAAAAAATAGGTTAATTATTGGCTCGATGCTATGCCTGCTTGGCATACCGGCAGCAAAAGGCGACTATCTGAAAGAAGGCCGCGAGGCTTTTATGAACTATGATTTCGAACTTGCATACGAAAAATTTGACAAGTATGCGGCAAGTCTTAAGAAATCGCCTGATGCCAAGGGTGCACAACTCCTGGAGCAATACATGCGTCAGTTGGAAATTGCTGAAAACTCTCTTGAAAACGTTCAGAAAATAGAAATCATTGATAGGATAGATGTCCCTGTATCAGATTACTTGAATTATATAAAGATTCCTGCAGCCGCCGGAAAACTTTTAAGTCCTGATGTCTCTATCTTGAGGAATAGGAACAATGTGTCTGACTTTGCATACTCTTCTGAGTCCGGAGATGTCATGATGTGGTCTGAAATCCACGATGGTCAAAATGAAGTGATCATGCAAAGTGAAAAGCTGATGGATGGATCATGGGAGCAACCTGTCAATGTGAGCTCTCTGCTGAATGAAGATGGAAATGCAAGGAATCCTTTCCTTCTTACGGATGGTCTTACTCTGTATTTTTCAAATGACGGAGAAGAAAGCATGGGAGGATATGATCTGTTCGTAGCTACGAAAGATCCGGTCACCGGAGAATATAGGCAACCGATGGGGTTGGGGTATCCATTCAATTCGCCTTTCAATGAATATATGATCGCCATAGATGAAGACAATGGAATCGGATGGTGGGTTACTGATAGGAACCGGCTTGATGGCCAAGTCTCCATATATATTTTCAAGACAAATGATGTAAGAAAAAATTATGTTGCCGACGATGAAGACGATATCATATCATTGGCAAGAGTTGATGACATAAGCATTACCCAGGACCCGACTGCAGACTATGCGCGGATAAAGAAGAACATTGAATTGCGCAGCCGACAGAATAATGAGTCCTCTAAGGCTGATTTCATTTTCCCGATGCGTAAAGGCAGAGTAGCAAAAAGACTTTCAGACTTCAAGTCTCCCGCAGCAAAGAGAAATATGCAACAATATCTGCAAGCTCTTGAGGAGCACGCTGATCTTGAGAAAAGGCTCTCCGAAATCAGGAAACAATATCACAACACCGACAAAAAGAAAAGTTCTGCAGTAGCTCTAAAAAACGAGATTCTTGATCTTGAGAAACAAAGAGAATGGCAAATCGATAGGCTTAAGAAGATGCGTAATACCATTATTTCAGCAGAGGTAAAAGAATAAGCATGGAGAATTATCATAGCCATACAGAGTTTTGTGATGGCAGGGCAAGCATGGCGGAAATGGCGGAAGCTGCCTACAAATCAGGATTCACGACATGGGGCATCTCTCCGCATAGTCCGATAAATTGCCCTTCCGGTGCAAACATGAAAGCTGAGGATGTCAGTTCTTATATTACGGAATCTGAACGTCTGAAGAAACTATATGACGGCAAAATGCGGGTATTAACTGGCATGGAGATAGACTATGCATCCGAATCGTTTGGACCACAAACGGAATACTTCCGCACTATGCCACTTGACTACAGGATAGGATCAGTGCATTTTGTCAGGACACGCAATGGAAAACCTGTAGATGTTGATGGTCCGGCAGAGAGATTTTTGAAATATTTGGAGTCGGAATATGAAGGTGACCTCCGATATGTAGCGGAGACATATTTTTCCATGGAGCTTGAAATGCTTGAGGCCGGTGGCTTCGACATTATCGGGCATCTTGACAAGATAGGAGACAACGGTAGCCATGCCTGGGCTGAATTGGAAGACCAGATTTGGTATGCGGAATTGGTTGAGAAAGTTATCACCAAGGCTGTAGCAAAAAATGTGATAATAGAAATAAACACAAAGAAATTCGATACTGGCAATCGTTTTTTCCCGGCGGAAAGATGGTGGCCGTTGCTAAAAAAGTATAATGCAAAGCTTATCCTCAGCACCGACGCACACTATCCCGACAAAGTCGATGCTGGATATAAATCAGCGTTAAAACGCCTTCAAAAGGCAGGAATGGATAGCCAATTGGTTACAATATTCTAAAAAACACTTAATAATTTGCTGCTTTTTTTGTAGAACAGAAATTTTTGATTAAATTTGCGTTTGAATCCACGCTGTGGGACTGTCTTAGAGTAGACATAAAGTCAGGCAGCGGGAAATTTTTTGAAATAAAATGAAAAGCGTGTATTGACGCTTGTTCTTTGTTAATCGGAACTTAGGACATTCTGAAATCTTACTGAGGAACAAGATGGCAATAGACGCCACGGGTATGTATATACCTACTCGGGCTCATTTCAAGCTTTAGGGCTTGAAGTGGGTTTGGGGTATTTGCATATATACGGCGTGGAGTCTGTTGCTCGTTCCAGTAAGATGGGCAAGTCCTAAGGCCTCGAATAACGGAGCGGGCAGCAATAGGCTCCCGCTTTTTTCATGTACATATATTAACAGCTAAAGAGCCGTTGGCAACCTAACAGTTTATTCATCACTACTAAATCATTAAACTTTTACACTCAGCTTATTTAAGCTTACTATTTCGAAATCGTGCTTATTCATAAATCAATCTAATAATGAAACAGACAGACAACAATCGACTTATCAGGCTTGCTGTCATGCCACTGTTGCCAATGGTATTGTTTAGCTGTTCCGAAGAGATGCATTTGCTCCGTCCCAATGACGAAGCTAGTGGATTACGTCTTGAGCTTAACGCTACTATTGACCAACAAAATGATACACGAGCCGACGAGTCTGGCTTCGCCAATGGCGACCGATTTGGTCTCTTCGTAGTCAACTACTCCGGAGGAGAGCCGGACAAGCTTACACTCAACGACAATCAAGTCAACAATGTAGCCATCTCCTACAATGCCGATGCCAACTCATGGCAAGCTGCTACTGACATTTACTGGAGCGATCCGATCACTCCAGCCGATGTCTATGGCTATTATCCCTTCCACAACGGCATGAGCGACGTAGATGCCTACAATTTTGAGGTGAAATCCGACCAAAGTATTGTCGGCACAGAGGGAGAGATGGGTTCATACGAAGCCTCCGACTTGCTTTGGGCAAAGACATCCAAAGCTACCCCCGGCAAGAAAGTGGAACTTACATTCAGTCATATCATGGCAGGAGTAAAAGTTGTGCTTCAGCAGGGAAGTGGATTCGATGGAGACGCATGGACCAAACTTACCAAGACAGTCACTGTCGACAACACAGTCCGCACCTCGGAAGTAGATCTATCCAAAGGCATTGTGACACCAAGCGGCAACTTTGACCGCAACATCGTCATGAATCCTGAAGGTGACGCATGGCGAGCTGTAGTGGTTCCGCAGTCAGTGGCCGCAGGCAAGACCATTATAGGCATCACCATAGATGGCAAACCATACGCCTATAGTCGCACCGATGGCATGAAATACACTGCCGGTAAACTTCATACCTTCACAATAAAGATCGACCGCAAAGGCGATAGCGGCGACTACACCCTGACCCTCGTCAACGAAGACATCACTCCCTGGGAAACCGACAAATCCTCACATGACTTTGAAGCAAACTCCTATCTTACAGTGCATGTTGCAGAAGCAGGAACATTAAAGAAATGCTTGGAAGATATGAATCTTGATATCGGTTCTATTAGGAATTTGAAAGTTATTGGTCAGTTGACGGAAGAGGATTTTATATTCATACGGGAGAATATGTATCAGCTCTCGGCAATAAACTTAAGGGAATGTTCAGTGTGTGGTATATATAGATACTGGGAGAATGGATGTTATGAGGAAGTTATAAGGCAAAATTTTCTCCCGGAGGAAGCATTGCGGAATATAAACTCATTAAGACGTGTTATCCTCCCAGATAATCTTAAAGAAATTGGTAGAGGTTCGTTGAGAGAGTTGACCCTTACTTCAACTCTTGTTATACCAAATTGTGTAACTGTCATAAGGGAGTGGGCTTTAGCTGAAACCAGTGGCAGTTTTTCGATAATTCTTCCAAATAGTCTTGAGGAAATAGAATGGTGTGCCTTCCAAGGTAGTGAGGCCCAAATTGATCTGAAACTTCCCAAAAGTTTTAAAAAGATTGGACCTTATGCTTTTTACGATTGTAGAAATGTACATGGCACTTTCTCACTTCCTCCGAATATTGAATATATTGGAGAATATGCGTTTGGAAGATGTGGAACAAATCTTGAAGGCGAAATTATTATTCCTCAGAACATGAAGACAATTCCTGAAGGTGCTTTTAATTCTATGGGATTTGAAAAACCTGTAAAACTTACTCTTCATGATGGAATTGAAGAAATAGGTATATATACATTTAGTGGTCTAAAATTCTCAGAGCCTATTGTATTTCCTTCTAATTTAAAATCTATAGGTTCTCAAGCCTTTGCAGACTGTCATTTTGTTGGAAATATAGTTCTTCCAAGCGAAATCAATTATATAGGTAATTATGCATTCGGACAAAGTAACGTTAAAGGAGCTATCGAACTACCTAATTCTTTGGATTCATATAGCGGTGGTTTCTCTTCTACAATGATCAATAGTATTACCTTAGGTGATAATGTAGAGGTAATAGCTCCGAATGCATTTTGGAATTGTACAGATCTGCGTTATGTAAAAATAGGTAAAAATTTATCATACATAGGAAAAGATGCATTTTCATATTGTTATGGTCTTGAGACTATAGTATGCCTTACATCTGAGCCTCCTCTGATAGATCCTTCAGCTTTTAATGACATAGATTTTAATCATTGTGTAGTTGAGGTACCGGAAGCATCAGTAGAGTCATACAGGAGAGCCACCGGTTGGAAGAATTTCAAGAGTATTACTCCGCACCATGAACTTAGTTTATCATTATCCGAAATCAGTTGCCTAAATGAAAGTTTTTCGCGTTCTTTAATCGTGCGTGCAGAAGGTCAATGGGAAATATCTGAAATTCCGGAATGGGTTCACGTTACTCCGGACCACGCCGATTATAAGGAAGAAATTACTGTCAAAATTGATGATCTTACTCAAGGCTATGGTAATAGAGAAGGTCAAATAGTTTTCAGACTTAAGGATAGCGGATATACTAATTATATAACCATTAGACAGTATGATTATTCTGAGTTACAAGACAAGGAAATTGTCTTGCAGAAAGCGTCTGGCAATGGGCATGCAATACCAATTTTTATAGTTGGTGAAGGATACGGAGCTGAGTCTATCGTAAGCGGAAAATACATGAATCGAGTAAACGAAACGGTTGAGTCTCTATTCTCAATAGAACCATACAAGACCTATCGCGAGTTGTTTACTGTTAGCACAGCTGTATCTTTGTCTTTGGATGATGGAGCACAAGATATTCAAACTTTTAAAGAATCCAAATTTGGAATAATCTTCCCTTTAATATCTGATTGGAATGCTAATGTTTTGAAGTCATATGCAATAGATGTTTCTGAAAACATAGATGAATTCAATATTGATAAAACTTTGATAATAGTTCTGTCTAATTATGATGCATTCTCCGGATCTTCATATCATGATGAATATGGCGATTGCGTGATTGCATGTATTGGAAATTCAGATGGAGATTATCCATATGACAATAGAGGCTTGGTACTGAATCTCGCAGGTGGAGAAGCGCTTGGGGGACTCGCATCAGAACAAATTAATCATTTTGAATTTATAAAGGGTTGTACATGTCCAGGGTGCAATGGTATGAATACATATCAGAATATGAAAAGTCGTGGACTTTTTGAGAATGTTACTGTTTCAGGCAAATCCGAAGATGCTCCTTGGCGCGACTTCATATATCATCCAAAATATAGTGCATTAGTGGATATGTACGAAGGAGGATATAATCACCTTCGTGGAGTATGGCGTTCAGAATCGGAGAGTGTTATGAGTAATTTTGTTCCGTATTATAATACGATTTCCCGCTATGCGATATATAAGCAAATAATGAAGCGTGCGGGACTTTCTCCGAGCCTACAAGAATTCATCAATAATGATAAAATTGAAAATCCTAATTGATCATGAAAAGATATAAATATTTAGTTTTTATTCCATTGTTGATGGGTGCATGTAGGGATGACTCAATGCGTCTTGATGTGTCGTCGGAAGCCAATGGATCTGAACTTAGAATTCAGGCAGAAATTGACCAGCTTAACCTAACACGTGCGGATGACTCCGGATTTTCTGACGGAGATGTCATCGGCATATTTGCTGTTGATTTTGTCAATGGTCAGCCGGGATTACTCTCCAATTCCGGAAATAATTCAGACAATATAGCATTCACGTTTGATGAGAGGGCTTATCATTGGAACGGGACGTCTACCATAATGTTCTCTGATGATAAGACTCCTATGGACCTCTATGGTTATTACCCCTACATCAAACATATAGATAATGTTGCTTCTTTTCCCTTTTCAGTGGAGTATAATCAAGGAGAGGATAACATTGTCCGTAATATGTCTGCATATGAGGCTTCTGATTTCCTTTGGGCAAAAGCCGCCGGTTTATCTTCAAACGCTCCTACTGCAGTTCTTTATTTTAAGCACATCCTTGCTTCAGTACGAGTAAGTCTTGTTGAAGGAGAGGGATTTTCTGAAGGCGAATGGAAGAGTCTTGACAAATCAGTTCTTATATGCAGTACTTCACGAGATGCTGTAATTGATCTGTCCTCTGGACAAGTTAAGACTTCCGGACAAAAAGATGGAAAGTCGATAATTGCAAAAAATGAACGTGGAGACTTTCGTGCCATTGTTATCCCTCAGGACGTTGAAGCTGGTTCTGACATTCTCAAAATTACCGTAGGAGAGAAGACTTATATATATAGGAAAGACTCCTCGTTTAAATACTTCCCAATGAAACAACATACCTTTACGATGAAGGTAAATAAAAACACATCTAACGGTGATTATGAATTTTCTTTGTTGGATGAGGCAATTACCTCTTGGGAAAGTGATTTGACATCCCATAACGGAGAAGCAAAGGAGTATCTAATAGTCAATGTGGCAGAAGCCGGTTCACTTGAAAGTACTATAAAGAATTTGGGATATGATCCAAAAGAGATAATAAATTTGAAGCTATGTGGTCCGTTGAAAGAAGAAGATTTTGAGTTCATAAGAACCAAAATGTCAAATTTAGAGGCCATTAATCTTTGGGATGTTGACGTAAGTCAATCTTATTTTTGGGATTACAAAGATGAATCAGGTGTGGCTAACAGCCTACCGGACTACGCTTTTGTGACTATGTCAAGTCTGACATCCTGCGTTTTGCCTAAGGAAATAAAAGGAATTGGAAATTTCGCTTTTTATGGGACATCGCTTTCTGGATCTCTTGAGATTCCTGACGGTGTTGAAAGAATTGGTGGATTTGCTTACAGTAATTATTTCGATGAGAATGGTGGTTATAGTGCAATACCAGGTTACCAATATATACATCATAATAACCTTAAGGGCTCATTGATTCTTCCTGAAAGTATTAAGACTATAGGAGAAGACGCTTTCAGAGGATGCGATTTTTCAGGACGTCTCTACCTACCTGAAAATTTGGAGTTCATAGGGAGTGGCGCTTTTGCTGATTGTAAGCATTTTAATGGTGATTTGATTATTCCTGCAAAAGTTGTAGAAATTGGAGATAATGCATTTTCCGGTATGGTTGGTATGACCGGTGGAGTTTCATTGCCAAAATCTCTCAAAGAAATCAAGGAGGGCGTATTCAAGAATACACCTATTAACGGCATAGAATGGAGCGAAAACATTTCTTCTTTCGGAAGATATTCTTTTAGTAATACGAAAATCAAGGGTGTTTTTAAGATTCCGGAAAGTGTTGTATATCTCTCTTCATGTTGTTTTGCCCTTTCTAAAATTAACAGAGTCATTTTTCCTCCGGAAATTTATGAAATTCCGGAAAGTTGCTTTGTGGGGAGTCAATTAACTGACACATTGACAATTCCTAATAAAGTTGAATTAATTGGAGAATATGCATTTCTTGGAAATAAGATTGAAGCTTTGGTACTTCCTGCTTCACTTAGGCAGATAAAACGGGGCGCTTTTGAGGAATGCACATCACTAAACTATATTCGTTGTGATGCCGCGGAACCTCCAATTATTGATGAAAGTACTTTCAATTTTGTGGAAAAAGATAATTTCGCAGTAGAAGTTCCTGAAGGAAGTGTCGATGCATATAGGAATGCTCCCGGATGGAGTGAGTTTAAACGAATCTCCGCATATAAGAATTTTGTTGCCCGACCTTCCAAATATAATGTACTTAATAAAGGTGGAAACAAGGAGGTGGTGCTGAATGCAGATTCAGATTGGGAGCTGACAGATTGTCCTGCATGGTGCCATATAGATAAAACTTCCGGTTCAAAGAAAACTACACTGACACTTAAAGTGGATGCAATGTCTAAAGGGTCTTCTGTTAGAGAAGGAAAGGTAACCTTCCGTCTTAAAGGTAACGGGAATTATCTGACACATATTAATGTCTGTCAGTATGATTATGAATATGATGAAGATCAATATCTGACATTACAGACAGCTACAAAAGGAAAAGGAATTAATCTTGTATTTTTAGGCGATGGATATGATGCTGCTGACATTTCATCGGGAAGTTATCTTTCCGACATGAAGCAAGAAATGGAATATTTCTTTGGTGTTGAACCCTATACAGCTTATCGTGACTATTTCAATGTCTATACGGCCTTTGCTATGTCTGAAGATAGTGGTGTAGAGGAATTGAATACATGGAGGAAAACTAAATTTCATGTACAAATAGGTGATGGTTGTCCCAAGGATGGCCAAAGGTTGTCTGCGGATTATGTAACTGCGCTAAATTATATCAGTGAAAATATTCCTCCTACTATAGCTATGGCAAATCCTTCTGTCGGATGTATATTGCTTGGCAACAGCGATATCTATGAAGGTGTAACTTATACAATTGGAGATACATTCTGTGCTACGGTTACTAAAAGCACGGAGAAATATCCGTATGATGCACGTGGCTTAGTACAACATGAAGCTGGTGGACATGGTTTGGGTTGGTTAGGTGATGAATATATCTATCACAATGCTTTGATCGATGTTTGTAAATGTAATTGTTGCGATCACATCCCAGAATTAAAAAATGATCATGCAATAGGGTATGCTTTAAATCTTTCAGTTAGTGGTAAATATAAAGACGTTCCATGGTCTCATTTGATTTTTAATAAAAATTATGGTGACATAGTGGATATATACGAAGGAGGTTATTTTCATAGCCGAGGAGTATATAGATCAGAATATAATTCCTGTATGAACGATAATGTTCCTTACTTCTCTACATGGAGTCGACAGCTAATAGTACAAAGAATAATGTCGTTAGCAGGTGAGAAGTTTGACCTTGACAATTTCTATGCAAAAGATAGTAGAGCAACCGGTAGGGACTTTACAAGTACCAGTAGAAGTCGTGATGTAAATACCCAAAATGCTCCTGTAAGACATGGACATGCTCCGATTAGAATTACAGGATATAAATTTGGACAGAAAGGAGGCAAAAAATGAAAACTACCTATAAAAAATATATTTTGGCTGCCTATGGGCTATGTT
>CAYNEZ010000120.1:0-10740 GCA_964396365.1 uncultured Sangeribacter sp.
AAAATGGTGCTCCCTGCCTTTTCTTTCAACTAAATTTGAGAAGAACCTAATTTATGGTTCTTCTCAAATTTAGTTGAAGAATCTCTCATATCCGACTATTCAGTACATATCCAAAGTAGTTAGCGACCTCCGGGCGCGTCCCCGCGCGTCCTTCTCCTAACTTTTTCGAGATCTCTCTACTGAAAATAATTTTCAACTAAATTGAAGAAGAGCCTAATTTATGGTTCTTCTCAAATTTAGTTGAAGAATCTCTCATATCCGACTATTCAGTACATATCCAAAGTAGTTAGCGACCTCCGGGCGCGTCCCCGCGCGTCCTTCTCCTAACTTTTTCGAGATCTCTCTACTGAAAATAATTTTCAACTAAATTGAAGAAGAGCCTAATTTATCAAGATAAGGGTTTTCCATCTCTTTCGGGTATTAACTTTGCAAGCGGAAACAGAGGTTTCCTCGCGTAGGCCTGAGCCCTGATGGACCACTACGCGCCGTGTCCAGCATGGTCTGATTTTTGTCCCAGTCCTGAGCTTCAGCGAAGGCTCACTGTCATCACAAATGACTCTGATACCTCTGATCTCTGAAGGCTCAAGACTGAAGGTTCAAGACTCCCCATCCGAGTCCCGGAACGAGTACAATGACATCCTGCCACCCCCGGATCCCTAATGTTTCCGAGTCATACTTATTGTTTAATGTTTATGACTCAACACTTACGGCTCCGTCGTCAATGCATCAACCAATGCAGTTGCTAATCCTATGTCAGGCCTGAGCCCTGATGGACCACTGGCATATCGATTATCGGTACATTGTGTATTGACATGCCCCGTCATAGTCAATCGTTGCACATGCATATATTATGGATATTGCGTAAAAAGTAAAACGCACAACGCAAAACGCATTTTGCATTGACCAAATGAGTATTGACCCTGACAGCCGCGACATGACCGAATTCGCCGCTCTATACTCTCCTGGACAAATGTGTCCAGGCCCAAAACTTAAAAGCGCGTGGTAGAGCCTTCAGTTCCGCCACGCGCTTTTTGTTTTCTACAACTTCATTTGATAATCTCTGACATTTTTAGTAAATTTGCATATAATAATTACGGATATGATTGAGAAGGAGAATATACCTGAGATGCAGCCTACGTTTGAGGCTCTGAAAAAATTTGATGAAAAGGGGAATGCCTATTGGAGTTCCCGCGAACTGAGTGATGCGATGGGGTATTCTGCCTATTGGAAATTTAGTCGCGTCATCGACAAGGCTATACAGGTGGCTGCGTCAAAAGGAATGGAAATAGACGATCATTTCAACCGATCGGTTGATATGATAAAGGTTGGGAAAGGGGCATTTCGCAAGGTGGAACTATTCCATCTTTCGCAATTGGCTTGCCTGATAATAGCAGAGAATGCCGACTCAAAAAAGGTGCTTGTGCAGCAAGCTCGGCAATATTTTTCTGCTACAGCAAATACAATGGAACTAATCGATAACTCTCAATCTTCCAATATATTATTCTATAAGTCGCCGCAAGGGGAGACTCATATTGAAGTTATTTTCAATAGCGAGACATTTTGGATGTCGCAGAAACGTATGGCTTCTCTTTTTGGGGTAGATATCCCTACTATTAATTATCATCTTGCTCAAATTTACGAGAGTGGAGAATTAGAAAAATCTTCAACTATTAGAAAAATTCGAATAGTTCAAACTGAAGGTACAAGAGATGTTGAGCGGGAACCGCTGTTCTATAATCTTGATGCAATCATTGCGGTAGGATATCGTGTGAATAGTTATCAGGCGACTCAATTTAGAATATGGGCTACTTCCGTTTTGAAGGAATTTATCGTCAAGGGTTTTGTCTTGGATGATGAGCGGCTGAAACAGGGTCGCCATTTTGGGAAAGATTATTTTGATGATTTGCTTGAGCGTATCAGAGAAATACGCACTTCTGAGCGTAGGTATTATCAAAAGATCACTGATATTTATGCTGAATGCAGTATTGACTATGATGCAGAATCTGCCGATACCAAGAAGTTTTTCAAGATGGTTCAGAATATGATGCATCTTGCGGTGACAAATCATACTGCAGCAGAGATTATTTATGACAGAGCAGATGCCGGTAAGCCCCACATGGGTCTTACGTCATGGAAGAAAGCTCCGGATGGACGAGTGCAAAAGTCTGACACTGAAATAGCTAAGAATTATCTGTCAGTTGATGAAATATCCCAGCTAAATGCAATAACCACATCGTTTTTGGATTTAGCCGAGGCTCGTGCGCGCCGTCATATTCCAACGAAAATGTCAGAATGGAAAGAGCGTCTTCAAGCATTTTTAGTGAGTATGGATTATACCATTTCTCCTTCTGCAGGAGTAATCTCTCATGCTCAGGCTATTGAAAAAGCTCATTCTGAATATGATAAATTCCGATTGATTCAAGACAGAACGTTCGTCACGGATTTTGATAAATTCCTTTCAGCTTCAGGCGATGATCTGCTGCCGTTTGATGAGTTGCGTAAGCTCGATAGTTGATAAATCTGGAAGTGATGAAAAGGGATGGATTTTCGAAAGCTTTAACAATTGGACGTTATGAAGAAAATACTGATTTTTTTAGTTGCAATTTTAAGTACAATCTTTTCTCTCAGGGCAACTCCTTCAAGGGTAGTGGCTTATGTCACGTCATGGTCTGATGACATTCCGGACCCTCTTTTGGTCACCAATTTAAATTACGCTTTTGGGCATGTGACAGAATCTTTCGATGGAGTAGGGATTGCTAATCCTGATCGGCTGAAGGCTATTGCTGACCTTAAACGCCTTTATCCCGCACTTGAAGTGCAACTTTCCATTGGGGGATGGGGGAGTGGGCGTTTCAGTGAAATGGCCGCGGATCCTAAGCGGCGACATGCTTTTGCAGAGGATTGCCGTCGCGTGATGGAGACCTATGGTCTAGACGGCATTGACATAGACTGGGAATATCCTACCAGCAATGCCGCCGGTATCTCATCTTCTCCATCTGACACAAAAAACTTTACGTTGCTTATGCGTGAACTGCGCGAGACATTGCCTGAAGGAGCATTGTTGACTTTGGCAACGATATGGAATGCTCAATTTATCGACTTTAAAGACATAATGCCATACGTTGATTTCGTCAATATTATGTCTTACGATATGGCGCGACCACCGCATCATCATAGTCCGCTGCATGCATCGGCGACATGTGGAGATAACAGTGCAGAAGCGGCATTGAAGGCTCATATCTCAGCCGGAGTTCCTCCGGAGAAACTGACTCTCGGTCTTCCCTTTTATGGAAGAGGTTCGGATCCTTATAAAGATTTTGTAGATTATAAAGACTTGTCAATCTTGCCCGGATGCAAGGAAATGTGGGATTCTGTGGCATACTCCCCATATATCATTGATACCGACGGCAAATTCGTTTTGGGCTTTGAAAATGAGAAATCAATCAAGGGGAAGTGTGACTTTATCAAAGAAAATAATTTGCTCGGAGCCATGTATTGGGATTACTCAGGCGATAACGCGTCTCATGACCTTGCCAATGCTGTAGCAGACAATATTCTCCACACCGGGTATGCCGGCAACTACGCTAATGCACCAAGATTCAATGCTTTGATTTATTATAGCGACACTGCTGAAGAAGCTCACGTACAGTTTGCTGAGCAAGCTATAGATTTCTTTCATCATTTATCATATGGCGAAGGTTTTACTTACGTGACTACCACATCATTGTCTGATTATATCGAACGTCTGTCAGACTTCGACATAATCATAGATATAAATGCTATGCCTACAGATGATAAGGAACGTAATGCATTTCAAAATTATATTGAGAATGGTGGAGGATGGATGGGTTTTCATGCAGCTGCCTACAATGACATAAACACACAATGGCCATGGTTTAACGGCTTCCTTGGTGCAGGAACATTCAGTTGCAACACATGGCCCCCACAGCCGGCACTTATGGAAGTAAACGGCGGAGAAATACATCCAGTGACACGCAATCTTCCGCCATCGTTTGTGGCTCCGGCATGCGAGTGGTATCAGTGGAATGAATCTCCTGAGACTCGTGAGAATGTTGAGGTGTTAGTATCATTGTCACAAAAGAATTACCCTATCGGAATCAAGGATATAGTAAGCTTTGGCAAGTTTCCTATTGTCTGGAGCAACAAGGACTACCGTATGATATATCTCAATATCGGCCACGGCGATGTTGAGTTCACCGACGCAACACAAAACCTGCTTATTGTAAATTCCTTTAGATGGATAGTGAGTGAGTCCCTTGGCGGCAAGAATTAAATAGGGACGCTCGAGTTGGGCATCCCTAATAGATAGTCGGTTGATTATATTAATTTGCCGGTGGAAAATGCATGCCGACGAGAGTGAGGGAGTTGTCGTTGGCATACTGGAGGATGCGTTTGCGCGATTCTACGGCGGCGTCTTTGTCCATGTCGTAGCGGGCGCAGTATTCCGGATATACGCTTTGCAGTGCAACTCCATGCATGATGTCGCCTGCTATCAGTATGGAGTCTTTTTGGAATACGGTGTGGCCGGGGGTGTGACCGTAGGCGGGAATTGAGATGATTCCATAGGAAAGGGTGTCGCCCGCCTCAAACTGATGGAGACGGTCGGTATAGGCGTTTAAGATTGCTGCGGCTTGGTCTCCTTTGCCGTCGGGCATATTGCTCCAGGCTTCGGCTTCAATACGGTTTACAAACACTTCGGCGTTTGGAAAAACTATCTGTCCGTCTTTCATCATGCCTCCAATATGGTCGCCATGTAGGTGTGTGATGAAAATGTGGTCGATGCTGTCGGGGGTGAGTCCCATCTCAGAAAGTCTGGATTGCAACTGGCTGAATGGGGCTCCGAGTCCGGTGTCGAAGAGGATGTTTTTCCCTTCTGTCTGAAGAAGGAAGCAGCTCATTGATGAGGGGACACCATTTTCAAGACCAAGGGCTTTCCATATTGAATCGGGAACTTCGGGAAAGAGGCTGCAGTCGTTGATGGAGGGTCCCGGTTTGTCTTCAATCCAGGTGAGGGTAACTGTTTGGTTGGGTTGTTCCATTTCTGAGGTCGTTGATTTAGAATTGCATGCTGCCAGGAGTGTCAGGCTGCCTGCAGCGGAGAGGAATGCTGTTCCTATGAGTTTTGGGGTATTCATGATTATTGGTCGTTAATTCACCTTTCGTAATCGAAAGGTAAGGGGTTGGGGTTAGATTACTTCTGATTGCAAAAGTAAGAAAAATCAGGGAATTTTCAAAATTGAATAAAAGGGTTTTACTTGCAAGATATACTTTGCGTTTTTTGCAAGAATTGTTTGGAATGCAAAACATCAGGTAGGATATTGGGAGGGGGAGAATAGGATATGGAGAGTTGAACTGAAATGAGATTGGGGTGTTTTTTATTATGGGGAAGAGGTAAGGGAAATAAATATTTATACTATGAAAAATACTACAGCAGATGCCTCCGGGGCTACGCCTTCTGGAGGATATTATGTGTTTCTGATTATTTATCTGGTGTTGCTGAGCGCCTTCGGGTCGTTTGTCAACGATATGTATCTGCCGACGTTGCCGGAGATGGTAAGGTCGTTTCATACTACGCGCCCTGTAGTGCAGTTGGGTCTGACTTTCGGCATGATAGGGCTTGGAGTGGGTGAGCTTATCTTAGGTCCGCTTAGCGACCGATTTGGACGAAAGCCGATTTTGATATGGGCATTGGTGGTGTTCTGTATCGGTGCTTTCGGAAGTGTTTGGTCGAAAACTATACATGTATTCCTATGGTGGAGATTGATTCAGGGTTTGGGAGCTTCCGGCGGTTACTTCTTGGCGCGTACCATACCGGCTGATCTTTATAAGGGACGTGCGCTTGCGAAGGTGATGGCACTTGTGGGTGCGATAAACGGTTTTGCTCCGGCAAGTGCACCTGTAATCGGCGGTCTGGTGGCAAAAACAGTGGGTTGGCAAGGTATATTCTGGATTCTTTTCGGATTCAGCGCAATGCTCCTTTTGCTTACTCCTGCTTTCAAGGAATCGCTTCCTAAAGATCGACGGGTAACAGGACATTTTGGTACGGCTTTCCGCAATTATGTGGTGCTTGGGAAAAACAAGCATTTCGTAGTGCATGTGATGCTAAAGGCTGCGGCTTTGGGTGTGCTGTTTGCTTATATCTCGTCGGCTCCATTTATCATTCAGGATCATTATGGATTCAGCCAGTTGCAGTTTGGTCTTTTCATGGGCTTTAATGCGATATTTGTGGCGTTTGGGGCTACGGTTGCGTTGCATTTCAAGCCGTTGAAGAAGGCTGCATTATTTGGCGGACGAGCTTTGGTCGTGATAGCTGCTGCGCAGTTTGCATGCTTCTATTTGGTGGATAATGTATGGGTGTATGAGGCACTGAACTTGCCGATGCTGTTCTGCTTAGGTATGCTCTTTACTGTAGGCAATACTTTGGCTAGGAATGAGGGACGTGATTGCGCCGGCGATGCATCAGCCCTTATCGGATTGATGGGATACGTGTTTGGCGCTACGGTAAGTCCGCTTGTCGGACTTGGAGACACGATGCATTCTACCGCTATCACGATTATGGCATTGTCGGTGCTTGTGTTGGTATTTACGAGGATGACACGGGTACTTCCTGCGGATTTGGAGGCTACGCCGCAGAGTGCTTCGAGGACAGCGGAGAAGGGGTGAGTTGTGAGTTGTCAGTTATAAGTTATAAGTTGTCAGTTGTCAGTTGTCAGTTGTCAGTTAGAAGTTATAAGATTAAGGATGGCTGAATGGGCATAGATGAGGGTAAAAGTATGCTTTGCGGATTTGCAGATTTTGCAGAAGTGCAAAGTATACTTTGCATTTCTGTTGAGGAATATGTATTGATTAATTTGGATTTGCTCTGAAAATGATTTATCTTTGCAGTTGTCAAATTTTTTGGACGTTTTAATCGGGGATTATGTGGTAATTTATGATTTCAGGACGTATATTTGTAGCTTTAATAATATGTATTTTTTGTGTGATTCCGATTCATTCTTCAGTGGAGGGTCATACAAAGGAAAGTCTATATTCCAAGTGCAAGGAAGCAATGGTGATGAGGCGCTATCCGGACTTAATCGCTTATGGAGACAGTCTTTATAAACTTGGTGTCGTTGCAAAGGATAAAAATGTCGTGGATTTGGGGCGTGTCTTGAAAATAAGAGGGGAAATTTGCGGACATGCCAGCTCTTCCCATAAGGAAGATATGAAAAAACTGACAGAAGAAGTGCTTGTGGAGAGTCCGGTAATAAAAGAGGATGAACTGACGTACTATAAACTCTCTACGCTTACTCTGTATTATCTTTATGAGGATTTGGATTTTAGCAAGGCATCTGATGCTGCATACAAGGCCCTTGAATGTGCGGAGTCAATCCGGCAGCCAAGTCTGCAGGCAGATGCTTTAGGGGGTCTGACTGCGATATATTTTCTAAAAGGTGATTCTGCCGGTTGGGATTATGCCATCAGATGTGAGGAAATTGCTAAATCGATAAAAAACTACTCCGCACGATATGTGGCCATCATTAATATGGCTAATTATCTTTTTAATCAAGGAAATACGGAAAGAGCATTGAAATATGTCTTAGAAGCCAAGGATTTGGTTGATAAGAATAATATAGAGTCTGAAAAATGTTATGTCGATTGTTTTTTAGGAGATATCTATGCAAAACTTGGGAATATAAAAAAAGCAACTACTTACTACGAGCGATCTCTTTTACCAAATAGTGAAACATCAATATATGATTTAGGGTATGCAAAAATGAGATTTGCTTCTTTCCTTGGGGATCAAAAGAAATATAAAGAAGCATTTCAGATGCTTAAGCAAGTGGAAGATGGAATTAATAAAGAGACTGCTCCAAACTATTATATCCATCTTATTCTTCAAATGGCGGAGCTTCTTGAAGCGATGGACTTGGACAAGACGGCAATTGCCTACTACAAACGATATATGGACTTGAAAGATCAGCAGATAACCGCTGAGAAAGAGAAGGCTATCAATGTAGTAGAACTTAAGTATAAAATTACCGCTGCAGAGAATGTCAATATGCAACAGTCTCTTGAGATTGCCCAAAAAAGAAGAAATCTTTGGGTTATGACGGGTATTGCAATGATTTTTATCATTACTGCATGCATGCTTTGGATTCTTAACCGTCGTAAGAATAAATATTATAAAGAAGTGGTAAAGTCGAAATTGGAAGCGCTTGAAAAGCAAAAAGAGCTGCAGACGGAGTTGAATGCCCTAATTGAAAGAAATGAGGCTACCAGCTTGGCAATTTCAGAAGACACTGCATCGAATCTTTATGGACACCTTTCATTGCTTATGTCGAAAGATATGGTGTATACTCAACAAGATCTCTCCTTGGAGAAACTGGCAAGTATGCTTGACACCAATCGGACTTATCTATCACATGTGATCAAAACAAAAGCTAACGCATCGTATGCATCGTATGTCAACGAATTCAGATTGAACCATGCTATAGGACTATTGTCAGATCCCAACAATCAAGATTCTTTAAAAATGATAGCTTTCGAATCAGGCTTTTCTACCGTAGTCAATTTCTATCATCTCTTCAAGCAGAAGGTCGGGATGAGTCCAGCTATATTTAGAAAGAATGCACAAAGTACACAAAAGGGAGATTTTTGATATCAAAAAGTTTTGTATAATTTACAATTTACGATTTTTTAATGACATTTTTTATAAAAGATGGTATTTCTTTGCTAATTTTGCAAAAGAGTTATAAAATCAATAGTGTAAATCAAACAAGGTATCTATGAAACGTTGTTACTTATTTTTGTTACTTGGGGCGCTTGGATCGGCTGCTCTTACAATGGCAAATCAGACACAGCCGACATCAGGCAGGATCCCTCCCACGCGCGATGCATTCAATCTTCGCTCCGGCGTCTATAAGCCTGAAAATATAGAGAGTAAAACAGAGGCTGTTTCAAATAAAAAAAAGAAAAAAATAGCCGAATTGACTACCAGAAGCAATCCGGAGACATATTCAGGAGTGTTCCAATCTTATTTCGAATATTATGAATTCAATCCTGACGGTGGAGAATTCCTCACCTATGATGTGACAATTGATATAGATGGGACTACGGCAAAAATATCTAATTTTTTCAATTTGAATGCCGACAGTTATTCGGAAGGATTAGACATCACAGGGGAGTATGATGAGGAAAAACATACCATCACAATTCCTACATCACACATTTTTGATCAAGCGACAATGGCTGGATATCTTTATGGGAGTTATCCGGGAGTTTTGCTCAGTGGAACCATAGATGATCAAGGGCAAATGGCAATAGGTCCTGAACTTGTGATGCAATTATCTGAAGACAATAAGAAAGCCGTCGTAAATCAGGATTTCGGCCTTATGATGTATACTCCTGAAGGGGCGCCCCAAGGCTTTATTAACGCTTATAAAGGTGCAGTCTTAAAAGTAGATCTGTCACAACCGGAATTCGTATGTTTTACTGACAATCTCAATTTCGGGAGATGCTATATGAATGGAAGTGTTAATAAATCAATTAAGGCCTTCAATTTGGGTGATGATGTGCTGAATGTCTCAGTATCATGCGATTCGGAATCTTTCGGTCTCCCAAATGAGGAATATAACATACGTGCAAACTCTTTTGAAGAAATAGAAGTAGCCTTTTCCCCAAAAAGTGTTGGCGACATAACGGCTTTATTGGTTATAAAATATGGGGATTCGGAATCAAATGTTACAATATCTGGAGAATGTGCTGAACAACCTGATTTTTCATATATATTGAAAGAGGGGGAAGTTAAATTCTCAACAGATGCCATGTATCCATTTGAAAAGACAGTGATGGGGGATGTCGTTGTTGCTAAATCCTCGTTCCTTCCTGCCACTGGCGACAAATGCTACTTGACTGCAACAGTAGAGGTGCCCGAAGGAGAAATAGGAACCCTTTCATGGAAAGGCTCATCAAATAGTGAAATGGCGTTTTCTGCCGTTCCTTTAATACTTGCAGATAATGAGGAAATTGCAAATTATGCCGGATTACTAAATGCTGACATATCAGGAAGTCATAAATTTGGTCCAGGCATTCATTCTCTGACATTTGAAATCAGCAATATGTATTCAAGTTATTTTTCTGAGCTGGATGGAATGTATGTCTATGATGTTGCATTCTCTTGTGCTCAAATTGAAGACAACAAGGCACAGTTGTTGACAGAAAGCATTGTTTTCTCCAATTCGTTATTGACAGAGGGCATGGTTAAAAAGAATGCGGAAATACGCCTGCTGAATGAAGGCGCAAAAGATCTTGAAGTGGAGGATATCATCACATCTGAACATTTTTCAGCAGAGGTACCCAATTATTCTGTAGCCACTTTAGAGGAAATAGAGATTCCGGTGACTTTTTCTTCAGATGCATCGGGATTATTCAAGGAGACTATTACGATCGTGACTACAGGAGGAAATTTTGAAGTAAATCTGGAGGCATTGGTAAGGGATATGCCGGATTTCCAGAGCATTGTCAAGGAAGGGGATTTCACATTCACAACAGATGAGCAGAATCCATTCTTGGTGGAGGATGGAAAAGCCTATAACTCCACCTCAAAGGTGCCGGATACTGAAGTCACCTATTGCACATTGACTGCATCCTTTAATGTCCCCGAAGGAAAAATTGGCAAATTATCTTGGAAAGGGCATTTGAGCTGTGCCGGAGAGTCCGAACTTGGATGGACAGACT
>CAYNEZ010000121.1:0-10627 GCA_964396365.1 uncultured Sangeribacter sp.
AAGGCATCTGCAAAGACCTGGGCATAGAACTCGGCAAAATGAACATTGAGCATTTTGCCGATGGAGAATTTGAAGTATGCTTCGACGAATCCATCCGTGGGGCCGAAGTATATCTCGTACAGTCTACATTCCCGAACTCCGACAATCTGATGGAGCTTCTCCTGATGATCGATGCTGCAAAACGTGCTTCAGCTGCAAGCATCAACGCTGTCATTCCTTATTTCGGATGGGCAAGACAAGACCGTAAGGACAAACCGAGAGTTTCGATTGCTGCTAAACTTGTCGCTGACCTTCTCAGTGTGGCTGGAATCGACCGTCTTCTCACTATGGACCTCCATGCTGATCAGATTCAGGGTTTCTTCAACGTTCCCGTTGATCACCTCTATGCCTCTTCTGTTTTCATCCCATACATTGAAAGCCTTCACCTTGAAAACATGGTGATCGCGTCTCCTGATGTTGGCGGTGCAAAACGTGCTAACTCCTATGCAAAATACTTCGACGTGCCCCTCGTGCTATGCCATAAGCAGCGCGCAAAGGCAAACGTAGTGGCTAAGATGCAGGTGATCGGCGATGTCAAAGGAAAGAATGTAGTCTTGGTTGATGATATTGCAGATACAGCAGGAACTATCACAAAGGCTGCTGACCTAATGCTCGCAGAGGGAGCCAATTCTGTCCGAGCCCTCATCACCCACCCCGTGATGAGCGATCCGGCTACCGACCGTATCCTTGCAAGTGGCCTGACTGAAATTATCTTTACAGACTCAATACCCTACGGAAAGGAAAATCCGAAAGCCACTATCCTTACAGTGACAAAGCTTTTCGCCGATACCATTCGCCGTATCCACAACAATCAGTCTATTTCCAGCCAATACCTCTTCAAACCTTGAGATATTGACACGACGATAAAAAATCCCGATTGCCTAAGCAGTCGGGATTTTATCGTTTTTATCGTTTATCTTCATTTCACTCTGAGCACTAACGCATCCTTACCCTTCAGACTGACCTTTGAACCGCAATCCGGACTCAGCCTCAAGAATGCACTGCGTCCGCACAGTATATCATCAGCCACTATATTCCCTTCCATGATTCCTGCCATTTCAAAGGCAAGCCTGGGAATCACGATATCAACCTCTGCAGGACCATTGTCGAAATTTACAACTATAAGCAATACTGAGTCCTGGGTATAACGCAAAAATGCAAACTGACTGTGGGGATTAAAACCTTCATGCCTGAGATTGACATACATAAGATCAAAGAAGTTGCCTTCCCTGAGTGCAGCCTCAGTATTGCATAATGTGAGTACCTTCTGATACATCCCCCTTAACCATTTTTCCTGCGGAGTAAGTTTTTTTAATGAGGGAGAGCCGCCATTCCACCATCTTCTTAGCGTATCATAGCTCCAATAGTCGAAGATTGTGCTTCTGTTGTTATCTCCCGCAAATCCCTCATTGTCTTTTGCAGACTCTCCAAGTTCTTGACCATAATAGATCATGAATGGTCCCCTTGATATCATAGAGCTTACTACAAGCGATGGCAACACATTGGCAGGATTGCCGGCATAGGCCTGAGATCCAAAACGCACTTCATCATGATTCTCCAGAAAGTTAAGCATGGAGTCCCCGATTCCGTCCACTGTCTGCCACGATCCGGTAAGGCGTGCGGCGGAATGGTTGTGGATTTCAATGTCCACAAGAGTATCATAGAGATTAACTTTATCATAGAGATAATCGAAGCATCCATAGTCAAGGAATGGCCTGTATTGGGCCACATCATAGATCTCTCCTATAAACATTATGCTTGGATAGTTTTTCTTAACTTGTGGAATCGCCCAATGCCAGAATGGAAGCGGAACCATAAAGCACATGTCGCATCGGAATCCATCTATTCCTTTCGATGCCCAGAAGCGCAATATTGCCAGCATCTTGATCCATGTGTCTGGAACAGGATCAAAATGATCGCTCCAATCGCCATAATCATGGCCATAATTGAGTTTGACCGTTTCATACCAATCAATCTTTCCGCAGAAAGCATTGAAACAGTCATTACCTGTGGCTTTAGCAGGAAACTCTACATAGGGAGTGTCACCCTCTTCATCAATTGGAAAGTCCGGACAGAACTGCTGAAAAGGTATATAATAATAATTATTTCTCTCCGAAAACCCCATTGTGATATCATCGTCGGCTCCAAAATCCTTTACTCCGGAAGGAGCTGCATCACTTTTATAGACACGTGCCGTATGGTTAGGCACAAAGTCGATGATAACCTTCATGCCTTCTTTATGAATACGCTTGACACAATTTTCAAATTCCTTCATGCGGTTCTTGACATCTACCGCAATAGCAGGATCTATGTCATAATAATCCTTGATTGCATATGGACTTCCTGCCTCCCCCTTCACTACATTAGGGTTATCCTTCTCTATGCCAAAGTCTGAGAAGTCGGTTTTTGTAGCATGTTCGATCACTCCGGTAAGCCAAATACAATTGACTCCAAGCTCTTTTATTGATCTTAATGCTTTTGGCGTCAGATCATTGAGTTTTCCAGCTCCATTTTCCTCAAATGTGCCCCATGGCTTCGGCTCCGCGGTGGTATTGCTGAAGATGCGCGGAAACATCTGATAAATTATCAATCTATCCATTAATTCTGTCTATACTATTTCCTTTCTTATTTTTAATACTTCCCAAATTCCTTGTTTCTAAGTATCTCCTCCTAATCCTTAGATCTTACTTCAGTTTCCTCTCAAGAATCCGGCATGCTGTCTCATATCCAAGATCCACGATATGATGCAACTTAGACACATCAAAAGTTCCTATTGCATGAGCTCCCCTAAGATTGATCAGAATGTCACACATCTTGGCATCATTCACCATATTTGACTTCGACATCAATTGATAGCTCCTCAATGCTATCTCTACAAGATTATGCTTCGACGGATCTTTCCATATATTATGGAAGGGAGAGCAATTTATTCCATATAGTGTCTTGCAGTATTTCCTTATAGCCCATGCAGGAAGATTGCGTAAGACTCCGCCATCTACGTATACTCCACCATTAATCTTTACTGGCTCAAATACAATTGGAATTGAACAGGAAGCCATCACCCTTGGCACAATCTCTCCCCTTGCCCATCCTATTGATTTGCAATGTTGGAAATCTGTAGCACACACTATTGTGGGTATTGCCATGTCTTCAAGATTCTTGACTGGCAACCAGGATTCTATAAGCTTTCCGAATTTATCAATTTTCATAAGTGAATTGCCCGGCACTTTCCATGTGACGAATTCTTTGACTTTTGATAAATCCTCAAAGCAATGCAGCATATCATTAGGAGTAAGACCCGCACCATACATTACGGCGGCTACACTCCCTGCCGACACCCCTGACATTACGTTTGGACGCACTCCAAATTGCTCCAACGCTTTAAGAACTCCTATATGTGAAAATCCTCTGGCTCCTCCGCCACTAAATGCGTAGCCTACCGAATTGTTTGAGAATCCAATTTTCTCAAGTATTTCGCCTATACTCCAAATCATAGTCCTAATTATTTAGAATTTTGTTAAGGTATCTTTTTTATTTTCTATATTCTTCATCTCTCCAAGAGGAATCATTTCTGGCACCGAATCATTCTTCTCTTCATCTTCTTCCTTTTTTGCTTCTTCTTTTTTCCTTCTGAACAGACGGTCAAAGTCTCGTTGGAATACCACGCCTACCCCCTGTGTGGTAAGAGCAGATCGCAGGTAGTAATTCTGATCATTGAAATGATTATACGCCTTCAGTCGCAAGTTGCCATTCTTGCTTAAGAGATACTCAATGTCAAAGTCTCCTACAAACTGAGTATTGCTGGTATTTTTATCCCGATATCCGAAATTACCGTTGATAAGAAGCCTGTTGTTAAGCAATCTGGAAGAGAGAGCAAGATCAAACTCCATATCCGAGAAATTTCCTTTGTCGCTTCTGAACGACGGGGCCACGTCCAGTTTGTCAGTCATCTGACTGAGGATATTGCTAAGTTGAGAAGAAATGGTCGACGACGCCATGCTCGACCATTCTGCACCGTTATTGCTCTCACCTCCCGTATATTCGGGAGTATAAAATCGATTTAGCGCCAGAAGATAGATGATTTGACGGCTCATCATGTCGTTGGTGGAAACGATACTCTTCACTTTCCTCTCTACATCAGAAGTCAAAGTGGGCAATTCGATATCAAACGTTATGTCTGGATTCGTCATTGGACCATCTACAAGGAGCACTGCATCTACCGGGACATTTGTTCGGTTCAATTCCTTATCCGTCGAAAAACTTTTGTCAAGGTCAGTCAAGTTAGTGTTAACTCTGTATGTAGCGGCTATGTCAAGTATAGCTTTCATCGGATCTCCATCAAATTTTATGAGACTTCCCTTCCGAATGTTAAAGTTTTTGATTATTATATCTTGCAGGGTGAAGTTATAATTTCCTTCATCAAGCACGTATGTGCCTATCATCCTGAGGTCATTGCTCGCAAGATTATAATCCATCTGCAATGCTCCTTGTCCTCTTGCTGTTATGTTGTCGCCGGCCTTCGGATCCATGACGATTGTGACAAGGGCATCGTTTGTGACTGTCCCTTTTATTGAAAGTATCACATTGCTTGATTCTGCCGCAATCTCTTCATTCTCTTTTTTAAATCTCTTTAAATAGTCAGGCACACTGTCAGTAACTGCCAATTTCTGCTTCTCTTTCCTTTTGTCTGTAAAACTTAGGAATGTGTATTGGGCCACGTCTTCCGCGTCACTGATTATATAGTAGAATCTTGAATTCTCTTCTGAAGTCATATTCATATCTATGTCTATTAATCCCGGACGCCCATTGATCTGGGCATGTCCCGACCCGTAGATAGTGCCATACCATAATGGATTTATCTTCTCGTTCGTATTATAGCACAATAGCGACTTGGCATCCCTAAGTCTGAAATTGAATACCGGATTATGGAAATATGTGTGTTGAAGCCATCCACTGAATTCTGCGGTGTGTCCTTCGTCATCATAGAGTGTGAGAGGTGGAATTTCAATATTTCCTTTATGGAGGAACACTGAGTCATTGCCGGCATGATACCAGGTATTTGTGAAATCAAGTTTCATCGAAAGGGTATCTACCTTAAGATTCCCTACCATATCTATATCAGAGAACGTACCATAGAGTTTACATTTTCCCGATGCCTCTCCAGCTACGTCAGAACAGAATGCCGAAACGAATGGTTTCATTATCCCGACATTGACTTTATTCGCGTCAAATTCAAAACTTAGTGAATCTCGGGTCACCCAGATTCCACCCTCTATATTCGCCCTAAGCTGTCGGGTCAAAGGATCTCTGATCACTGCGTAAATCCCTACCTTTTGTGCCTTTACATCATAATCCGATGCCAAATCCCCATCTCCAACTTCTGCTCCGTTGTAACTCAGGCCCTTCACCCTAAGATAATTCGTGCGTGCCAAAGGAGACTTGGTAAGAAGGCGACTTCCTACTACCTCTCCTGTCGCCATTCCTCCAAATGAGACGTAATTGATGTTCAGGATGTTGAATATGTATTCCAAGTCAATATCATTGAGATTTATCTTTACTATGTCATCCCCCCTTTCTGATGCGCATCCATCTATTCTGACATATTGGTCATCATGCTTGATAAGGAAGTTGCTTATTGAGACTCGCTTCCCTGAATAATCAATGCCACTTTCCGATATTATCCATGCCATGTCATTGACAGTCACCGTAGATGGTAAAAAGTCAAGTCTGACGGAAAGTGCTCCCTCAGGTTTTATTGGATCAGGCAGTCTCCAGAACGATGCTGCAAGCGACACATTACCCTTCACCACGCTTTCCATTGAAGGATTGATTCCTAAGTTCACATTGACCTTATCGTGCAGGGCATATATATCAGCTGCAAGTTCTACATCCCCTTTTTTTGCAGGGAATATTAAACCTGTGTTCAACTTGGCAGTGCCAAGAAATGCATCAAGCTCAAATAAAAGATCTATGTCTCTGATAAGTTTGTTTTTCCCTTGCTGAAGATGAGGCGTACTTAGTTTAATATTGGCTTTCCCCTTCTTTGCATTGAGACTTCCACTTATTGGTATATCAGTAAGGGGTCTGACTGGTGTATCAAAGAATGTATAAGGCGCAGATGTCCCCTTGATATTTAAGTCAAAATTAAAATTATTTTGTGCTTCATCTGATATGTCAAACACATTTGCCCCGGATATTAATGTTGGCAACACTGATCTTGCCATTCCTTTTAGTTCTTTTGCTATAGTGCTTGGATGTATACACCCCTTGATTCTTGCATTCATCCAATCACAGTCTAAACTTAGATCTCGGGGGAAAGTAGAGTCTCGATTATAGATAGTGTCATTTTTTAGACTATCAAGACGCACTGTCAGCTGTGAAAGATTCAATATCTTGCCATCAGATCGCGAGACTTTTAGATCGTTGAGACTCAAATTTCCGGTCAGGTTATCGACATTGTTACCTTTCGTTGATGCATTCATATGTCCGGAAAGTTCGCAGTTTGCCATTTTTCCTTTTAATCCGATATGAGATGTTTGCACACCAGAAAATGTCACATCAGCACTTGCCTGTGTTGAAGCCCCGGAGAAAAGAGATCTGCCCGTGAGTTCAATGTTCAAACCATCCGATAATGCTTTTAACCCTACTTCTATTTCTTCATTCTTTTTGTTTAAATCCAAATCTACTGTAGTAAGGACATTTCCCATGATGTTGCATTCATTCGATTGCACTTGTAAATACCCTTCTGCATTTCGGTCCATCCCGGTTATGTCAGCCTCTAAAGAAAGCGAAACCTTGCCTACTTTATCCGTAGAAAGAAGTTTATTCAATTCCACATCCTTTGCATCTGCAGAGAGTGTGATTTTCGGTTTTTTTGTTTGAAGATGGCTTGCATTCCCGGAAAACTCTACATTCCCACAGTCAGTGGTGACCGATCCATCTACATCTGCCATATCCCCATTTTTTAAATATCCTCCTACGTCAAGTCTTACTCTTCCGATCGATTTTATGATACTTCTACCCTTATCACTGATTTTGGGGATGAAAGAGATGACATCAGAAATCAGTTGTGAAGATAAATCGGCGTGAAAACTCTCCAAGTCAATGTCTATACTGTCTTTTTTATTCAAATCTCCAACCTGACCTATGATACTTATAGATGAATTTGATTCTGCATTGTCAAGTTGAAATTCTGACACAGTAATTTCTTGTCTGTTCTTTATCACTCCGGTGGTCTTGAGGCCCCATTGGCTTTTAAAAGATTCTAATTGAGGTAAAAATCCTGAGAAATCTGAAGGGGTGACATATCCTTCTGCATTTGCTTTGATATTATTGATAGCATCAAGTGTCAAGTCTACATCACCCAAAGCCAAGGCACTGTGGGGAAGACTAATGTTAAGATCCTTAATGACAAGTCGGTCTGCTTTATTCTTTAAGCTATCCTTTATATATGTTACGTCGGCGGAAAGGCCTCTGACTTGTATTAGAGGAGAAGCATCAAACTGGATATTTCTTATTTCAAATCTGAATAAGTCATTGCGCAACTCCGGTATGCTCAAATCTATGCGCAGTCTATTTACATTAATCTCAGCCAATCTATGTTTTACTCCGGAAGAGTCCGCCATCCATGGTCGGGAAAATCTCGCCTTAGAATCTCTGACCACTATGTTCCTTATCCTGAGATCGAACTTGGTTGAAGGCTTTTCTTTATCTTTTGGCGACAGTGCATCTATGAGAAATTGTATGTTTAGTGGCGATTGTTCGCTTATTTGAACTATATTTGCATCCAGTCCTATGATCTCAGCATAGTTCAGCACTATCTTACCTTCCGACATAAGTTTCCATAAATCAATTCCGGCAGCAACTTTTCCTATTCCCGCACACTGCTCCCCTTCCGGAGATTTAAGTGTCACTCCTGTCAAGATCACTTCACTGAAAGGGCGAACTGTAAGTGTATTTACATCTAACTCCCCTCCAAGGAAACCCGATGCCTCCTGACACACTTTCTCCTTCACTTTATTTTGCACTGAAGGAATCGACAACACTACATACAATCCTATATATACCACGACAAGAAGCACAATCACAGACATGACTATGCTCCTGAATACATTGTATACAGATTTCAGTAGGCTCATTTACAGATATATATACCTCACTATGCTATTCCAAGGCATCACGATGATGATCACTTTGCCTTCATTAACCTACAAAATTAATAAAAAAACACGATTTAACTGTAATCAAAACATGAAAAAGAGATTTGCATCTTTCAAAAAATAATATTAACTTTGCATTGCACTCCATGTTTATTCTCCTCATCAGAGCAAAATAAAAATAATAATGAGTACTACAATACTTGGAATAGAATCAAGTTGCGACGACACATCTGCAGCAGTGATTTCTGATGGAATCTTGCTAAGCAACGTCATTGCAAGCCAGAAAGTCCACGAGCAGTTTGGTGGAGTCGTTCCTGAGCTTGCAAGCCGTGCCCATCAGCAAAATATTCTCCCCGTAGTAAGTGAAGCACTCCGTCTGGCTGGGGTATCTCGTGAAAATCTTGATGCCATTGCGTTTACCCGCGGTCCGGGCCTGCTTGGTTCGCTCCTGGTCGGAACTTCTTTTGCAAAAGGCATGGCAATAGGCCTTGACATACCGACGATAGATGTCAATCATCTTCATGGCCACGTTCTAAGCCATTTCATCAAGGAGTCGGAAGAACAAGAAGTGCCGGAATTTCCGTATCTTTGTCTACTGATTTCCGGTGGGAATTCTCAGCTTATTCTTGTGCGTAGCCCTTTTGATATGGAGATGTTGGGTTCTACGATCGATGATGCTGCCGGAGAGGCTTTCGATAAGTGTGCTAAGGTCATGGGACTCCCCTATCCTGGAGGCCCGCACATTGATCGTCTGGCTGCCGAGGGTAATCCTGACGCTTTTAAGTTTGCAAAACCTCATATTCCCGATTTTGACTACTCCTTCAGTGGACTGAAGACCTCCTTTTTATATACTGTGCGAGACAATCTGAAAATCGATCCTGATTTTATCAATAATCGGAAAGCAGACTTGGCTGCATCTCTTCAGAAGACCATAATTGACATTCTGATCGACAAACTCGCTAAGGCTGTGAAAGAGACAAAGGTGAATGCTGTGGCTATAGGCGGAGGTGTTTCTGCTAACTCTGGTGTCAGAAGTGCTGTTGAAGATTTTTGTCGACGACGAAGGATAAAAGCTTGGATTCCTAAGCGTGCTTTCACCACCGATAATGCTGCCATGGTTGCGATTGCCGGTTATTATAAATATCTTAAGGGTGAATTCTGTTCTCTTGATATGCCACCCTACTCTAAAGTTGAAGTTTAAATCCGACCATCATTAGATTATGAATGAAATCCCTAACATAGAAAAAAGGCACGTCATTGTGTATGGATACACAAGCGACGAACTTGCAAGTATCCTGAAGCATTTTGAGAAGCACCTCCCGGAATACATAAAGATTGCTATAGAGGCAAATCTTCTTCTATCCAAAATCACACTCACTGGCCAACACAACGGAGTTGCTATATTGAGTTTTCAGATGAACCGCCTGCATCAGAATCTTCGCGATATTTTCACAAAAGACGTCATAGCCGACGAAGACAAATCTCTCGCCGAAGTGCTTGGCGCCCTTCTCAAAGAAAGGGATTTGACCGTATCCTGTGCTGAAAGCTGCACTGGTGGCAACATTGCTCATCGAATCACTCAGCAACCGGGTAGCAGCAACTATTTCCTCGGCAGTATTGTCAGCTATGCCAACGATGTCAAAACCCATGTCCTTGGCGTGCCTCAAGAATACATTGATAAGAAAGGCGCAGTAAGTCGTGAAGTTGTTGAGGCAATGGCTGAAGGGGCTGCTCGTCTCATGCGCAGCGATTGTGCTATTTCCACTTCTGGCATTGCCGGCCCTGATGGCGGAACGAAATATAAACCTGTCGGTACTGTTTGGATTGGGGCTAAATATGGAAGCAAGCTTGTCAGCGAATGTCGCCATTTCAAAGGTAGACGTAATGATGTCATCGAGCAGGCTACTGCCCACGGTATGGTAATGCTTATCAACCTCCTGAGGGATACTTACGAAGAAGAAGATGACCTTGCTGACGAATAAAAAAATATTTTTTGATTTTTTTCTAAGAATATTTGCATGATTGAGTAATTTTTAGTAACTTTGCATCCGATTTGTGGCACATCCTTAAAAACTGGGCATTTTGATGCACCGCCCGGCGATATGAGACTGTGATGGCCGCCTCAATCCGAAAGTTAAATTTTTATAGAAGTAAAAAACAAACCTCAGTCATGTCAAAGACTTGTCAGATTACAGGCAAAAAAGCGTCGGTCGGCAATAACGTTTCCCACTCTAAGCGCCGCACCAAACGCAGATTCAATGTGAACCTGCACACCAAAAAGTTCTATTGGGTAGAACAGGACATGTGGATTGAGCTCCGCGTCAGCGCCCGTGCTCTCCGCACTATCAACAAAATCGGCCTCAACGCCGCTCTTAAGCGTGCTGAAGCTGAAGGAAACATCGATTTCAAAAACATTCAAATTCTGTCGC
>CAYNEZ010000122.1:0-10572 GCA_964396365.1 uncultured Sangeribacter sp.
GGGGTAGCCGACAAGTGCTCCAAACCTCAATTTGGCTTGATTGTGGCTCGCGATGCACACAATATATCAATTACCGGAGAGGGAACCATCGATGGGAGAGGTCTTGAACTTTCTCTTGCCATTGACAGTCTTCATCATATTGGGGAACGTGTGGATCCAAACTATAACATACGAAGAATGCGTCCTTCGCTACGTCCGAAATTGCTTGATTTCGATAGAGTGGATTCTCTGAAAGTTGAGGATGTCAAACTTAGGGGGTCGGCCAGCTGGGGATTCTCTTTGAATAAGTGTAATGATGTAGTGATAAAGGACATTGATTTTGTGAACCGTGCATATTGGAATAATGATGGTATAGACGTAGCAGACTGCCATAATGTGAGTATAACAGGATGTGACATCAACTCAGCGGATGATGGCATAGTGCTCAAATCATTTGATCCGGAAGATGGAAATGACAATATATTTATTTCTGACTGCCGGATTGCAAGCAGTGCAAATGCGATAAAGATGGGCACGGAGTCGTTTGGAGGATTTCGAAATGTCACCATTAAGAATATTAAAATCAGAGATACATTCCGTTCGGCAATAGCTCTTGAGAGCGTAGACGGGGCAGTGCTGGAGAATGTAACTGTTGACTCTATAGAGGCGATAAATACCGGGAATGCCTTCTTTATTCGTCTTGGACATAGACGAGGCGAGAAACCGGGCTCGCTTTCAAATGTCATAATAAGTAACCTTAAGTGTGATATTCCTTTTGGCAGACCTGACAGCGACTATGATTTAAGGGGACCTGACATCAACACAATTCATAATCCATTTCCTGCAAGCATTACCGGCATTCCGGGAAGTAGGGTGAAGAACATAAGACTAAGTAATATCGAGGTGTCATATCCGGGTAGAGGAACAAAAGGGATGGCATATATAGGAGCATATCGCTACAAGGATGTTCCCGAAGAGACAGGCTCTTATCCGGAGTTTCACATGTTTGGAGAATTGCCGGCATGGGGATTGTTTGTAAGGCATGTGGATGGACTTACACTCGACAACGTGAAGATGTCAGTACGTGAGCCAGACTATCGCCCATCTATGGTAGCTGTAGATGATGTAGTTAATCTATCCGGAGAAATTATCGAGTGATGTGAATCGACTTCAATACGTGATTTCTTTCTTTTAGAATAGGTTAAATTTATATGTATAAAAAGATAATTTTGATAATCTTTCTCACGATTATAGTGTTTGGGCTTGCATTTGCGTCCATTGGAACAAATACAGCTCATCTCCAACTATTACGGGAACATTCTACTAAGGAACTTGTTGACTTGGGGTTATCATGTAATAATCCTGATTCAGCTATGATATATTATTCGCTGGCAATAAAGAGATATAGTGAGTCGCCTAAAAAAGAGGATATGCGGCATTATATAAGAGCATTAAACGGAGCAGGATACACATCTTTATTTTTCTACAGAGATTTCAGTAGAGGATGCTATTATTTAATGGATGCCGAGCAGATTGCAAGAGAATCTGGAGATTCAGCCATGTTAGCACTCATAACCCTCAATCTTGCAAATTTATATGTTGGAACTGATCAAAGTCGTGAAGCGATAAAGCTATTTCGACATTCAATGCGTCTCTCTCTTGAAGAAAAAGATACTTTATGCTATGTAACTGCCTATGTAGGCCTTTTGCCTCAACTTGTAGTGGAAAACGCGCTTGATGAGGCAATTGAAGATTTAAAAGGCTTTTCCTGTATTGAGCGGTCGGATGTTCATATGACAAAGTTTGCTCAGAAGCTAACTGTTGGATTACTTCTACAGAAAGATAGCAAATACGAAGAAGCACTTAAATATTTCAAAGAAGCTGAAGACTATATTGATACGCCTTTTACCCCTGAACGATATAAGATAACTCCAATCATCATGCAGTCGAATACTTATAAAAATATGGGACGTTATGATGAAGCCATTGATTGCGCTTTAAAAGCCATTCCAATACTTAATAATGAAGGGAGAATTGATATTTATCAATGGATCAGTGATCTTTATAAAGAAATCGGAGACACTATTAATTATGAACGATATCGTCTTCTTTATCTTGATAATGCATATGATGTAGGCTTGTTAAATCAACGGTTGTCTGACATGGTATCAGCGAAAACTTCATTTGAAAGAAATCTCTTCCTACACAACATAGAACGTCTTGAATCAGAAAACCATATCAAGAAAACTGTGCTTTTTTTAAGTTTAATATGGGGAGGAATAATTACGTTTCTTTTACTATGGCTTTGGTTTGCTTATAGGAAATTAAAACTTTCTAAGGAAAATCTTTTTCTTAAGAATCAGACTATAGTCGAGAGTAAATCGCAGGTTATAAAAAAACTACCTGAACATACACCGGATAATATAGATGAAGAGAAAAGAACCTTACAGGATCTTTCTAACAAGATATGTGAGTTGGTGTCACATACCACGGAACCTTTCAACAATGATTTCTCAATAAACCGTCTTGCTTATCTTTTAAATGAGCACCCAAGAAAAATTTCAAAAGCAATAAATGAGTGTTTAGAAAAGAACTTCAACTCATGGCTTGCGGAAATACGTATTGAGGAGGCATGTCGTCGTCTGGCAGATTTTGACAACTACGGAAGCTACTCCATTGCCGGAATTGCAGAGGGAGTTGGATTCAAATCAAGAACTCATTTTGCAGAAGTTTTCAAGCGTCACACAGGATTAAGTCCATCGGAATATCAGCGTCTGGCTCGTAAAAACATATAGTCAATATTTCACCGATAACATAGCACAAATGTAAGGCTTGGATGTATAAAGTGTCTGTATTTCCTAAATACAGACACTTATTTTCAATATATTATAGATTTTTCATGAATTTGCTTATAACTTTGCATCATGTTTTATAATATATATATAATCTTATGAAAAGACGAGTAACTATTGCCTTTGCATCTGCTATCATCACCTGTAGCTTAAGCTCATCAATGAGCGCCCAAATCTTAACCCGTAGTGGTGAATTGAATGCTATAAATGCAACAGAATGCACTTCACCGAAGAGACATCAAAACATCAGCAGGAACATTGTTTCTGAAACTGTAATACGTATGCAAAATACTCGTAGCACCAACGAAGGGAGTGATTCATATTCCTCTCCCATTACGGAAGTTGATGGTCTGGCAAAACATTATGCCAAGGAAAGTGCTGGAATCACGTTATCATGGGGTATGTTCCCAACGTATTATGAAACCACTGATCATCCTTCGGAAATAGTATTTGGAGATAATGGAGAGGTTTATTTCCATAATATTATGAATGGATATGATTGGGCAGATTCGTATATAAAGGGTCAGTTAGATGGAGATAAAATTACTGTTGAACTTCCTCAGATGATTCAAGATCTCGGGATGGGAGAAGCTGTACTCCTGACGGGAATCCATTATTTTGAAAATTCGGAGGATGACACTGTAGGATTTGAACTTGATTCGGAGTTAAAGTCTATAACTTATTCCGTCAGTGAAGATGGTGTTATTTCTCTTGATGTCCCATCTGAAGAAACCGGTATTGGATATACTTATCTCTCGGATGGAATGTGGGTAGGATATGTAGATTACTATCAAGTGTATCGTCCTTCAGATAGGACTCCTGTTACTTTACCGGATTCTGCTGTTGTAGAACAATGGTCATACGTTGCTGGGGATTATGGGTATTTCTTGAAAGTGGCCTATGATGGTGATGATATTTATATAGGAGGTTTGTCTCCAATGATGCCAGATAGTTGGATTAAAGGCACATTAGAAGGAGACAAGGCAACGTTTGCCAACAATCAATACATAGGCGTTGCCAATGATTCCTACTTTGTAACAGTTCAGTTTGGGCAAGAGACTCCAAATGCTTCCGGAGTGCCCGTTATATCTCTTTTAGATAAGGATGCCGTTTATGTTATGACATATGACAAAGAAAATAAAACACTCAGAGCTGATAATAAGGAAATGCTTATGATTTTTAACACATCAACAGATGAAATCAGATATATCACTATTATTCAAGATCCTCAGTTGAACTATCAGCCTTCGAAGAGTGGCACACCTCGTGGCGCAACTGACTTAGGTTATACTAATCTATGGGTTGATTATTATGGATACAGTATCTTTGGCTTTAGACTTTCGATGGTAAGTCAGGAAGGGACACTTTTGGATACTGACTATTTGTATTATAGGCTTTTTGTAAACGGAGAACAAATTGAAATTGATCCAGAAACTTATACTAATATTAGTGAACATATGACTGATATTCCATTTTATTTCACAAATGATAATGAATTTTTTGCCAGAAATGTCTTGACACGTGAGATTGGTATATATGATTCTGATATCAAGTCTTTAGGAGTTCAAATTGTATATTATTTAGATAATGTAGAAACTGAAGGACCAGTCGTCACTCTTGATCTTGAACCCACAATTGTTTCACCGATCACGGATGTTAATGTTGTTAATGTAGAATATTTTGATCTTACGGGGAAGAAGACTTCTGTTAATACAAAAGGTGTTATTATAAAGCGTACCACTTATTCAGACGGCCAAATAACAAGCTCTAAGATCATTAATAATTGACAAATTAAGTAATGTAATCATGGATATGAACAGTGACTTTCTCGTGGCTATCAAGCCATCTGAAATCAAAGACAATCCTATAGAAATGTTTCACAAGGATTGGGCCGTAATAGCAGCAGGAGATTCTAATGACTTTAATGAGATGACAGTATCATGGGGTGCGCTCGGAGCTTCGTGGGGTAATCAGAACCCCATCGCTATAATATTTGTCAGTCCTAATAGATACACTCACCGGTATCTTGAAAGTCATAACACCTTCTCCATCAATATTTTCTCGCAGGAATTCAAAAAAATAGAGGCTTACATAGGCTCTCATTCAGGAAGGGATGGAGATAAGATTGCTGCAACCGGACTACAAGTCGCATTTACTGAAAATGGCACTCCTATATTCCCTCAATCTCGACTTGTGCTTGAATGTAAGAAGATATATTCACATGATCTTGACAGAAGCAAGTTCTCGGATACCCTTATTGAGACATACAATCATCCGGTATTCAATGGAGTAGAACCTCATACAATATATTATGGCGAGATAATAGGATGCTGGAAAAAATAACCAACATACCATTATAGAAGAAAAATAACAAGGTTCAAATAAATGAAGAAAATATTAATAATCAATGGCGTTGAGCCTTATCCTTGGGCACCAGGACGATTGAATGGAACGTTTGTACAGATTGCACGCGAGTATTTCGAAAGTAATGGTTGCGAAGTCAAGGAAACGAAGGTGTGTGAGGAATATGATATCGAAACGGAAGTTGACAAACTACAGGAAGCAGACTTGGTATTGCTTCAATTTCCGCTTCAATGGTTCAATGTAAGCTGGTCGTTCAAAAAATATATGGATCTCGTGTTAAATGCTGGGCAGGGAAAACTTGCAGCTTCTGATGGGCGACATCGTAATAGTCCTAAAGAAGGTTACGGTAGTGGAGGTCTGCTTACCGGCAAATATATGCTTTCTGTCACACAAAATGCGCCGATAGAGGCATTCTGCAATGTAAGCGAGACATTTTTCAATGGCATGACTCCGGATCAGATGCTAGCACCGGTCCATCTCACATTTCGATTCATAGGTCTCATTCCTGTTTCAAGTTTCTTCTGTAGCGATGTAATGAAGAATCCAACCATCCCTGAGGATATTGAGAGATATAAGGAGCATCTATGTCATTATTTCCCATTCAATTAGTTATAGCCTGATTTTCACTGAGGAGTTACTAATAGCTTCATAGGGGCGTACACCAATGTGCGTCCCTTATCGCATGTTGAGATGATTTATTTTTACGTGAGTCATCGGTAATGAAAAAAATGATGATTTTAATACTCAACTCATAATATTTGAGTAATTGGATTGTTTTTATTAATTTTGTAGTATTAAACTATACCTATAATCATGATACAATTTACTAAAATTTTAAAGATGACTTTGTCTGTGTTTGTTGCCTTTGCAAGCTTAGACATTATAGCTGCGACTGAATCAACTGACATTTCACGCCATGACTTTTTCTATGCAGGAGAAAGCAAGCAACCTCGGATGTATATCGTAAAGAATGGAGGTATTGAGTGGCAACATATTGCATCTGACCGCAAGGGCGAGATTAGCGATGCGATACTTCTAACCGATGGCAATATGCTCATAGCCCATCAATATGGTGTTGCAGAAATTGCTCCTGATCATTCTACAGTATGGAGTTATGATGCACCCGAAGGGGCCGAAATCCATACTATCCAACCAATAGGAGAGGACAAAGTGCTTTTCGTGCAAAATGGAATGCCAGCCAAGGTCATTGTCATGGAAATCCCATCATTGAAAATACTTAAAGAATTCTCTCTTCCAGTTTCTGATGAGGGATCTGTACATGGACAATTCCGCAATGCCCGTCTTACATCGCGAGGAACTCTATTGGTGGCAAACATGGGGCTTGGTTTTGTAGCAGAATATAATAGCGACGGAAGAGAAATCGACCGTTGGGATATTCCCGGTCCTTGGTCTGTTGCGGAAGTTGGAAAAGCTAACAATCTCCTTATTGTAGGGAAAGGAAGTGTAGTCAAAGAGATAGACAGGCGAGGGAACACAATATGGGAAAAACATCTTTCTGATTATGGTGTCACCTCTCCGCAAAAAGCAGTAAGACTCAAGAATGGCAATACTATTGTTAATAACTGGTATAATGAATGGAGCAAGACACCAATGGATACACTTAATGCTCCAGTGCAGGCTATAGAGATTACTCCGGAAGGGGAATTGGTATGGTCTTTATCTGCGTGGAAGCATCCCGATCTTGGACCCTCTACCACTATCCAACCACTTGATCAGGCTGTCAATAGAAAACGCATGTTTTTTGGAGAATTCAATCCGGTTTCCCCGCGTTTGCTTGTCGGGTCCAACGAGTCTATCGGTAAGGCGATTGGTGCAGTTCCGGGCAGGGTAGCTTGGGTACATGCACCGGGAGTTGCCAAATGGGATGGACGTACCGGACTTTGGGTTGAAGATAGATGGAACGACCAAAAACTTGCCGCTAAGATGATAAAAGAGACTATTGCCGTTGTTGGAGGACAAGATGATGCTAAGAAGGGTTGGGATGCCATGTTCAGAAATTTCAATTCAAGGCATGAAAAAGGTAATAAAGGATATAAAAAAGGTGAGAAGATTGCTGTAAAGTTGAATCTTAACAATGCCATAACGCACAGGGATACCATTGAACTAAACTCCTCTCCGTTTGTGACTCTTGCCCTTGTTCGTTCGCTCGTAAATGATGGAGGGGTCAGCCCCTCTGACATTATAATTTGTGAGCCAAGCCGTGCTATAACTGACAGTATCTATGACAAAATCTACCGCGAATATCCGGAAGTGACTTTTATTGATAATATTGGAGGAGAAGGAAGGCTTAAATGTGAATATTATCCCGAAGCTTTGACTTACTCCATCGACAATGGAAAGATGGCGCGAGGACTTGCCAAGTGTATTGTAGATGCCGATTATGTGATCAACAGTGCTTTGCTGAAGACTCATTCAGGTCCGGGAGTGACACTTACAGGGAAAAACTGGTATGGGGCTACGGACATTGCTTTGCAATGGCGTAAGAATGCACACAATAATGTGAGTCAAGATAAGCGTAATGGAAAACCGGGCTACAAGACTTTCGTCGACTTCATCGCGCATCCTCATCTTGGAGGAAAATGCCTTCTGTTTCTTATCGACGGCACATATGGATCGCGCGACGTTAACGGTGCTCCTTATCCTAAATGGCAGAAAGAACCATTTAATAATGACTGGGCTTGCTCAATCGTTGCCTCACAAGATCCCCTTGCAGCAGATGCTGTTGGCATGGACATGATAATAGGGGAGTGGCCTGAGTTTGGAAGTTTGAATTATTGCGACGAATATCTGCGGGAGGCATCTTCAATACCCAACGCCCCCAGTGGGACTGTGTATATGGTGAATGGAAAAGCTCTGACAGAACCTCTTGGGCTAATGGAGCATTGGAACAATTCAAAAGATCGTCATTATGATGCTATCGACCTTGTTTACCGTAAGGTAGAATGACTTTTCATAAATTTAAGGATGAAGTCATAAGACTATGAAATTATCTAAAAAATCAGTTGTATCGTTAGTCGCATTGTCGGTGCTTTTCGCTGCTAATTCATCCTACACAGCGACTGAGCGTGTGTATCTTTCAGGCACAGGACCATCTGACACCAAAACATGGGACTTTCTTTGTTCTGAAGGAATGAACTCTGGAAAATGGTCGAAAATAGAAGTGCCGTCGCAATGGGAACAACAAGGCTTCGGAGCATATACCTACGGGCGCTTTTATCTTGACAAGAGTGCAAAACCAAGCAGTGAAGTCGGAACGTATCGTCATGTTTTTAAAGTTCCGAAAGAATGGAAAGGTCAGACGGTCAAAATAGTGTTTGAAGGATCTATGACCGATACCGATGTGAAAGTCAATGGAAAATCAGCAGGAAAGGTACATCAAGGAGGTTTCACAGAGTTTTCGTATGACATTACTGATCTTTTGAAATATGGCAGCGACTCAAATAGGCTTGAAGTCAAGGTGAGTAAAGAATCAGCCAATCCTTCGGTAAATGCAGCTGAGCGCAGAGCAGACTGGTGGCGTTTGGGAATGGTCCGGTAGCTGTAGGAATGCGTGCCAAGACTAAAAGCTCGACTGTATATCAGGCTGGTAATGACGCAGTGTTTGTGGTGAAGTATGAAGGAGGAATTGACAGTATTGTTTGGCGAATGAATGGGGATGGCGTTTTGACAATGGATGCAGTTTTACTCAATAGGGCAGGAGGTAAAATAGATGATGAGCCTGTTTATGGTGACAAGATAGGCGATATAGGCCTCACTTTCTCATATCCGGAATCGGAAGTGAAAGGAATGACTTGGCTTGGTGCTGGTCCTTACCGAGTCTGGAAAAACCGGCAGCGAGGTGCCAACTTTGGACTTTGGCATAAGGACTACAACAACACTATCACGGGTAATTCGTTTGAAAATCTTGTATATCCGGAATTTAAGGGTTATCATGGTTCGCTGTATTGGACTGTATTGGAGGGTGAAAATACAGATATAACGGTTTCATCTGCTACGGATGGAGTCTTTCTTCGCGTGTTCACTCCGCAGGAACCTGAGGGTATCAAAGGAGAGGACAAGATGCAGCCTTTTCCGGAAGGGGATATTTCATTCCTTTTAGATATCAATGCGATGCGTTCCTTCAAACCGATTTCTGAGCATGGACCGATCTCGCAGCCAACCAAAGTACGCATCAAGCCCGGAGATGAAGGAATCTTTCTTTCACTTCGATTTAGATTCAGTTCCAGTCTTCCTCGGTGATGGAATCACCGAGGAAGAGAGCTGTCAAGTCTGATTTAAGCTTGCCTCTCCATATTTTGAAAGCCATTTGCCTACGGCATAAAGTTCATTTTTCTGGTCGTCAGGAATAGTACCGTCTGCTTTTGGAGAAATATTGAGACAAAGGTTTCCGTTGCTGGAGATATTATCATATAATTAATTTTGCAAGTTACTTAATAAATTAAAAAAACAAGGACGCACGAGCAGTGCGTCCTTGTAATGATGTTGGAATGTTTTTACGTTTTAGAATTGGATTTTGAGGGTTTCGGTGTGACCTTCAGCTTCGAGTACAAGGATGTAGACACCGGAGTGAAGATTGAGATTGCTCTTGGCGTCTGCTGAAGCATTGGCTTTAGTGGTTTCGATGCTTCCAAGACAGATGCCTAATGCGTCGAATACTTTGCAAGTGGCAGGAGTATTGTCGCTTATCATGCTGATGCCTGAACCTTCCACCACTTTGAGTATGCCGGAGGCATCTGTCAATCCTGTGCAGTCCCATGCAAGTCCTTCTGGAAGTTCCGGAAGCTCAATGTTGGGATTACCACTGAAGTTTTCAGTAATCCAGAGACAGAACTGATCACCAACAGCCGGCTCATATTCAGGATTCATGGCTACCGTTACATTGCCATCGATCTTCAGATTTCCCTTTACGTTGAGATAAGAGCAATCATTATTCTTTCCTGCCATTCGGAGGTAGAGGCTGAGGGTAGCACCTTCATTGATGGTCACATTTCCTGTAGAGAATATTGGGCCATAATGTTGAGTGTTGGATGATGAGAATGATCCCGGTTCAAGTATTCCATAGGCAGAGACTGTAATATTGCCCACAGTGCCGCGCCCACGCAGTTTAGCATTCCCTTCAATTGAGAGGGGAGCGGTCAAGAATGTAGTATTGTAAGGAGCTTTGGAGGCACTTAATGAAATCGTGCCATCATTTGCGGACAGACTTGATATTTCAGTCATAAGTTTAGTCAAATTGAGGTCGCATTTGCCTATCTTAACTATTTTGGGTTTACCTGAGAATGTGCCTGAAAAGCCGATTGTCTTTTCATCATTTCCGACTGTCAATGTGCCGGTTCCGTTATATACACCATTACCT
>CAYNEZ010000123.1:0-10567 GCA_964396365.1 uncultured Sangeribacter sp.
GTCGTGTCTGAGTGCACGACGGATGCTTTTATTTCTATTCAAGATGCGCATTGCGATGCGCATTGTGCTTTCGTTTTCATATCTAAATAGGATAAATATGAAGAAATTTCTACTTTATGCAACCGCGATATTGATCGCATCTTCTTCTTTTGCCCAGCTTCCTGCAGATGGTTATTATCGTGTTCAGAATGCTTTCACTAAGAGATATGCATATCTCTTGGATGATAAGGGATCGATCGATGAGGCCACTACTACCATTGATGTCGGTGCTCTCAAACTCTATTCAAATGATCCCCATTTCAATAGCGATCCAGCCAATGTTTTCTATATAGAGCACGCTAAAGGATTGGCTGACTATAAGTATGATATCTGTGGACAAGGTACGAGCATCTATGGCCTTATAAAAGAATACGTAGATGTGATAGTAGATAGAAAGCCATATGATGGCCGTCAGTCTTACATGCTTTATGGTTCCAGAAGTACCGTCTCGAAATATATAGGCGATATCTGGAATGATCTTGATGATAATGAAGGTCTTGCATCTTCTGAGGCAAAGGGTGACGATAGAAAATGGTATTTCAATCCGGTTGATGTTGACACCGATCAGTATTTTGGGGTTGCTCCAACTCTGCAGGCTGATGGAAAATATTATAATTCTCTATACGCTGCTTTCCCTTTCAGCGCATATTCAAATGGTGTGAAGTTTTATACTGTGACTTCCATAGAGAAAGAAGGAGTTGCTATTATTTCAGAAGTTGATGGGATAGTTCCTGCTGCTACCCCTATAATAGTTGAGTGTTCTTCTCCATCAGTTTCAGACAATCGACTGAATGTCGGCCCCGACGGCACCTCTTCTTCTGTCAGTGGTAATATGTTGAAAGGTGTCTATTTCGATAACTCATCCAGAACGCACTACAATCGTAAGGCTTACGACAAAGAGTCTATGAGAGTTCTCGGTGTGAAAGACGGCAAGCTTGCATTTGTGCAGGCCGACATTGATTTCCTTCCAAGAAATCAGGCATATCTTCAGTTGACCGACCCATCTCAGTATGCCACCTCCGAATTCCTTGTGATGACTAAGGAAGAATATGAGGCAGGTGTGAATGTTATTCCGGTCTCTGCGAATGTTGATGTGTATAGTCTTGATGGTCGTCTTGTGAAGAGTGGCATCGCTAAAGATGAGGTGTCTGTCCTCGGCAAAGGTCTTTACATCATCCGTAATGCCGGATTATCAGAGAAGATCGTCATTCGTTGATGCATCCTCTTCTATGGCTATTCAAACATTATAATCCGTTTAAATGTTATTATAAGTGGGACGCACGGGATTTGTCTCGATGCGTCCATGCTTTATTATTTTAAAACGGACTATATTTATTATGGAAAATAATCAAGATACATCGCAGGATATCGAACTGTCAAAAGATATGGAGCCGCAGGCTCAGCAAGAAATGAAAACTTTTGAGGATTTAGGAGTTGAACCTCGACTTCTGAAAGCTATCGGAGAGCTTGGCTTTGAGCACCCGATGCCTATTCAGGAGATGGTGATTCCTCATCTTATTTCAAAAGAAGGGGATGTGGTTGGCCTTGCCCAGACGGGTACAGGCAAGACCGCGGCTTTCGGATTGCCGTTGCTTCAGCGCATTGATCCCAATAGTGAAGCTACCCAGGCACTCGTCATTGCCCCTACCCGGGAACTATGTCTGCAGATAGCCGGAGATCTTGCTGACTTCGCAAAGTATCTTGATGGAGTAAAGATTATCCCTGTCTATGGCGGAAGCAGCATCGACTCTCAGATCAAGGCAATTCGTAAAGGTGCCCAGGTGATCGTTGCTACTCCCGGACGTTTGATCGACTTGATCAAGAGGGGAGTGGTAAAGCTCGACAGAGTCAATACTGTGATTCTCGATGAGGCAGATGAAATGCTCAACATGGGCTTCATCGATGATATAAATGAGATCCTTTCTCATGTGCCGGAGGAAAGAAAGATGCTTATGTTCTCCGCAACCATGCCTAAGGAAATAGCCTCTATTGCCCGCAATTTTATGAAAGATCCGGTGGAATTTGTAGCCGGCAATAAGAATGAGGGCTCGAAAAATGTCAAGCATATCTATTATATGGTCAAGGCTCATGACAAGTACCTTGCCCTAAAACGTGTGGCTGACAATAATCCCGATATATATGGCATTGTCTTTTGTCGCACCAAACGGGAGACACAGGAGATTGCCGATAAGCTGATAGCCGACGGTTACAATGCTGATTGCTTGCATGGTGATCTTTCCCAGGCTCAGCGAGATCTTGCCATGAAGAAGTTCCGCGACCATGTCACTCAGCTTCTCGTGGCTACGGATGTTGCAGCTCGTGGTCTTGACGTGGACGACCTTACTCATGTGATCAACTACGGATTGCCCGACGATGTAGCTGTCTATACCCATCGTTCCGGCCGTACAGGACGTGCCAACAAGACAGGTGTCTCTGTGGCTATAATCCACTCTCGTGAGCGTAGCAAACTCCGTGAGATAGAAAAGCGGATCGGCAAGACTTTCGAATATAAGAAAGTTCCTACCCCTGATCATATCATTGAGAAGCAGATCTATCATCTTGCTGACCGGATTGAGCGTGTGGAGGTTGACGATGCTCAGATTGAACGATTCCTTCCCGGAGTCCGCAAGAAGTTGGAATGGCTCTCAGAAGAAGACCTGCTGAAGCGTGTGCTCTCTCTTGAATTCAACCGATTGCTCGACTATTACCGTGATATGCCTGACATCGATCTTAATGCCGATACAAAGAAGGATAGGGGCGATCGCGGTGAGCGTAGAGACCGTAAGGATCGCGGTGAGCGTGGCGAGCGCCGACCAAGAGGCGACAAAGACCGTCGAACTGCTGAAGACGGTTATGAACGCTTGATGGTCAACATTGGAAAGGCACAGGGATTCTTCCCCGGCAATCTCATGGAACTGGTCAATCGTTCGGTGGTAGGTGCTAAGCCGGAGATTGGTCGCATCGATCTGATGCCTGAATACACTCTTTTTGATGTCAGGAAAAAGGATGCTCGTAAAGTGGTGGATGCTCTTCGAAATGCAGACTTCTTCGGGCGTAAGATTCGTGCTGAGTTCGCTACCGACCGTGACTATTCTCGAGAGGCTAAAGACCGGGTGAAAAAGGCAGAAGCAAAGAAACGTAAGTCTGAAAAGACGGCGCGTACTGATTATGAGATGTCGCTTGCCGGGCCGGCTGCTTCTAAGAAAAAGGATAAGAAGGAGAAAAAGGGTAAAAAATCTGAAACTCCAAAATCGAAATATAACGGAAACTACGATATCTTTAAGAAGAAATGATAAAAAACGGCACAATTTTCAAGCATATGCATTTTCAGGCTATTGCAAGAAATTGGCTCTTGCTTACTCTTTGCCTCGTGGCTTGCTCCACGGGGCTTGCAGACGTGAAGGAGCCTGAACAATTGACAGCCTCTAAGGTGTTTGCCGAGATTCCTCTTGAGGTCCTTGATATGTTGCGCCCATCCACTCGCCTTGATATGCTCGACTATTATAGTCATGCCGACAGCATTCTGACAGTCCAGGATGCCCTTGGAGGATCCAGCCGTTTTGAGCAGGTCTCTCCCGACTATATGAAGGTTTCTGTCACTCCGGCAAGCACTCTCGAGATCAAGATTCTTCCCATCGGTAAGAAGAACGTGGTGATGACCCTTTATACTGTGGGCTCAGACTTTTCTGAAAGTTCCAATAATACCGACACCGAAGTCCGGTTTTTCGACTCCAATCTTTCTCCCCTTGACCCTGCTAAATTCCTGAAAGCTCCAACTCTTAAGGATTTCTTCAATATCAGGAACTCTGGCTTGGGCGAGGCTGATCTAAAAGAAAAAATTCCATTCACTTCGATTGTCTACACCACAGGTCCTGGCGATGCTCCTCTGACAGCTAAGTTTACAACCCTAAATACACTTTCAAAAGAAGACCGCGACCTTCTTTCCCCTTACCTCATTCCTCAACTCTCCGCTCTCTGGAAATCATCATTCAAATTCTAAATTCCCATACTACTACCAGTTAGTCAAATTAGACTGATTAGTCAAATAAAGATTATGAAGACAAGAGTAAGATTCGCTCCATCACCTACAGGCCCTCTCCATATTGGAGGGGTGCGCACAGCGCTTTTCAACTATCTCTTCACCCGCCAACATGGTGGAGATATGATTCTTCGCATTGAGGATACAGATAGCCGTCGTTTTGTGCCGGGCGCAGAAGAATACATTTGTGAGAGCCTCGATTGGCTTGGCATAAAGTTTGACGAAGGCGTTCGTGAAGGTGGTCCTTACGGACCATATAAGCAGAGCCAGCGTCGTGATATCTACAGAAAATATGCTGATCAGCTCCTTGAAGCAGGAAAAGCCTATATAGCTTTCGACACTCCTGAGGAATTGGAGGCAGCTCGTGCTGAGTATCCCAATTTTCAGTATGATGCCCATACTCGCGGAAATATGCGCAATTCCTTGACGATGCCGGCTGAGGAGGTGAAGCGTCTCATCGACGAAGGTCATCAGTATGTAGTCCGCTTCAAGACAGAACCGAATGTAGACGTGACTGTCAACGACCTTATACGTGGAGAAGTGGTGATCAACTCAAACATTATCGACGATAAGGTGCTGTATAAGAGTGCGGATGATCTTCCTACCTATCATCTCGCCAATATTGTCGATGATCATCTGATGGAAATCACCCATGTGATCCGCGGCGAGGAATGGCTTCCTTCAGCTCCACTCCACGTTCTTCTTTATCAAGCTTTCGGGTGGGAAGACACAATGCCGCAGTTTGTCCATCTTCCTCTTCTGTTGAAGCCGGTTGGCAACGGTAAGTTGTCAAAGCGTGATGGTGATAAACTTGGGTTCCCCGTATTCCCCCTTGAATGGCATGACCCTAAGAGTGGGGAGGTCTCTTCCGGATATCGTGAGAAAGGTTATCTTCCTGAAGCCGTGGTCAACTTCCTTGCGTTGCTTGGCTGGAATCCGGGCGATGATACCGAGATAATGAGCATGGACGAACTTATCAAGAAATTCTCTTTCGACCATTGCTCGAAAGCCGGTGCAAAGTTCGACTATAAGAAAGGCATATGGTTCAATCATGAATATCTGATGCGTATGGACGATATGGCGCTTGCAGAGCTTTTCATGCCGGTGCTTAAGGAGCGTCTTGCTGAGCGAGGAAAGAGTGCTGATGAATTTGGCATGGACTATGTGGCTAAGGCTGTCGGTATGGTGAAAGGTCGCATAGAGTTCGTTCAGGATCTCTGGGAGCAGGGAAATTTCTTCTTTGTCGCTCCTGATTCATATGCTGAGAAAGACGTGAAGAAGCGTTGGCAAGAAGACACCCCGCGTATAATGGAGGAACTTTGTGGTGTCCTTGAAGGAATTGTCGACATGAGTTCTGCAAATGCAGAGAAAATAGTCCTCGACTGGATCGCCGAAAAAGGTTATCATCTCGGCAACGTGATGAATGCATTCCGTCTTGCTGTAGTAGGTGCTTGCCGTGGCCCGCATATGTTCGACATCACAGAGCTTATGCCAAAATCAGAAGTGCTTGCCCGTATCCGCACTGCAATCTCTAAACTTAACTGAAACCAACATAATAAATTATGAAAAAATCCTTACTTTTCATGGCAGCAATGGCTGCTGCATGTCCTGCGTTTGCGTTAGGCATGCCAAATCTTAAGCCGGTATCTTCGGGTAAATTCCAGCAGGGTCCGACGGGAATCTCCATTGAGAAAACAGCATCGACCAGAGCATCTGGTGCTATTGATTTCAGCTATGCAGAAAGTCCGTACACTGCATATTCTCTGTCAAGTATGGTTAAGGCTGGTTCTCGTTTCTGTCTCCTTATTGAATTGAGTCCGGAGGATATCAAGGCATATGCCGGCAATCAGGTGACTGGAGCTACTATTTATAGCCCCTCTGATTATAATGGCACTAAAAATACCATTACTGAAGCTCGTTTTTTCTACTCTACTGATCTGAAGAGTGAGGAATACACTCAGGATATCAAGTTGTCAAAGACTGCTTTTAGTGATAATGATATCACCATTGATCAGCCATACACCATTTCAGGCGATGAAAAGTCTCTATATTTCGGATATAGTTTTATCATTCCTAAAAACAACGATATGTATTATATCGTTGTTGATGGCCAGCCTAACAATTATCCTGGAAGTCTTATCTTCGGTTACTCTACTGACGGTCAATTCCCTACTCAATTTGATGATTCCGCAGCTGCTGATATTGGAGCTCTTTGCATGTCCTTGAAAATCGAGGGTGATAACCTCCCCGAAAATATTGCATCTCTCGCAGCTGTTGATACCCCATCATATCTTCCTCTAAGTGGTGATGGTGCAAATATCGATTTTATGGTGCAAAATAAGGCTGCCAATGATCTGTCTTCAGTTGAGGTGACAGCTTCTGTAACTGGTATGCCGGATGTAGTGCAGACATTTGATTTCTCTCCGCTTTCTTTTGGAAAGACTGCAGTCTTGACTCTGAATGGGGTTAAAGCCAAGGAAGCTGCATTTGTCGACTTGTCTATGAAGATTACAAAAGTCAACGGCGTGCCGTTTGATGGAAATCTTTATCAGGCTGTTGTTCCGGCCTACGACCAAGGTTATACTAAGATGATTGTAGCAGAAGATGCCACAGGCACATGGTGTGGATGGTGTCCGGGTGGTATTGAAGCTCTTGAATATCTCAAGGCCATTTGTCCCGACAGAGCCATTGCCATTGGTGTTCATAATGGTGATCCTATGGCAATCGATGAATACCAGAAATTCATTGAAGCATATGTGGGCGGATTCCCGAATGTATTATATAATAGATATATTTCCCAGACTCCTACCGATACTTACAAGGGTGTGTGTCAGTTCATCGATCAGGTGGTTGCGTTCTTTGATTTCCCATCTTATGCGCAAGTTACACTTAACGGTAAGTCAAGCGAAGATGGCCAGACTGCTTCTGTGACTGCTTCTGCTGAATTTGCTGTAGGTACTTCAGTGCCCCATTATCTTTCTTTTGTAATTGTTGAAGACGGAGTGGGCCCATATATTCAGCAGAATTATTATAAAACTCAACAGGTAGCTATGAACGGTTGGGAAAAGAAGGCTGCAAAAGTTAGCGTCACATTCAATGATGTAGCACGTTATTATAATTGTTTCCCCGGAATCAGTAATAGTCTTCCTTCTGTGATCGAGCCTAATGTTGTCAATGAATACACTATCGAGATGCCATTGTCTTCAGTCACTGGTAATGAGTATCGTGTAGTGGCTCTCCTCACAAACGGCATGACTGGTGAAATTATAAATGCTGCTGAGTATAGCATGTCTAAAGACAATAGTATTGGTACTGGTGTTGAAGACATCACTGAAGAAAATGCTGCAGTTGAGTACTTTAATCTCAATGGCCAGAAAGTTGCAAATCCTTCCAATGGCATTTTTATCCGCCATCAGGGTTCTAAGACTGAAAAAGTGGTCATCCGTTGAGCCTATACTTACTGAATAGTTAAAGTTGTAATGGGAACGCGATTTTTGCCGATGCGTTCCCATTACTTCTTTTTTATGAAAAAATACTTGCAAATCTTCATTTTTTTTTATATTTTTGCATCGCAATTGCACCAATATAAGTAACCCATAAAAAAACAGCAACACATACATTAACGGCGACTTTGAAAATGGCAGCGATGTCATGCGCCATCTTAAACACATAATAATGGAAGAAAAGAAACCCAAGAGACCAAGAATCGGGGCTCTGCCTACTACTTCAGAAAACTCGGAAAACAAAGACCAGTATTTTCAGTCAAGACCTTATAAAGGTACCGAAAGACCCGAATTCCCACAGCGTGGCTTCCAGCCGAGACCTCGCCAACCTTACCAGAACAGTTATTCCAACGCCTACCATAACAGGGAAGAGTCCGGATATAACCGTCAGGCACGTCCGGCTTATCAGCAACGCCAGAATGCCTATAATCGATCTTATCAAACTGGCAACTCTGCCGAGGATGGATACAAGAGATTTAACGCTGATTCCGATTCTTCATCTGCTGGTGCTGAAGGCAACTATCAGCAGTCTCAGTCTCAGACTCAATCCGGATATCAGCAGAACCGCACAAATAACTATAATCGCACAAACAACTACGGTAATCAGCAAAACCGTCAGAATAACTATAACCGTCAGGGCGGCTACAATCGTCAGGGCAACCAGCAAGGCGGCTACCAGAACCGTCAGAATGGCGGCTACAACCGTCAGGGCAACCAGCAAGGCGGATATCAGCAGAAACGTCATAACAATTTCAACCGTCAGGGCAACCAGCAAGGCGGCTATCAGAAGCGTCAGAACAATTACCAGAAGAATCAAAAACCGGGCATGAAGTTCATCCCGCGTCCTCGCCAGATCGACTATGTAATCGAAGACTTCGATCCGAATGAACCGATCCGTCTCAACAAGTTCATGGCAAATTCAGGTATTTGCTCCCGTCGTGAGGCAGATGAAAAGATTGCCGCAGGCCTTGTGACTGTCAATGATGTTGTGGTCACTGAACTCGGCACCAAGATCAATCGTGACGATGTTGTGAAATGCGAAGACAAGGTTGTCACTCCTGAACGTAAATGTTATGTCCTTCTCAACAAACCAAAGGATTGTGTCACTACAAGCGATGATCCCAACGGCAGAATGACTGTCCTCGACGTTGTCAAAGGTGCTTGCCGTGAGAGAATTTATCCTGTTGGTCGTCTCGACCGTAACACTACAGGGGTTCTTCTCCTTACCAACGATGGAGAGCTCGCCTCTAAGCTGACTCATCCTAAATTTGTCAAGAAGAAAATCTATCACGTTTGGACCGACAAGGATATATCTGAAGATGATATGCAGCGTATTGCTGACGGTATCGAACTTGAAGACGGAGAAATCCATGCTGATGCCATTTCTTATGCAAACGACACCGACCGCAACCAGGCTGGTATCGAAATCCATAGCGGTCGCAATCGTATTGTCCGCCGTATATTCGAGCACCTTGGCTATCGCGTGACGAAACTTGACCGTGTTTATTTCGCAGGTCTGACAAAAAAGAATCTTCCGCGTGGCCGTTGGAGATATCTCACCCAGGAAGAAGTGAACTTCCTCCGAATGGGTTCTTTTGAATAACCAACAAACCAAACCATAAGATGCAAAATATCAAACGTACTACCGTCAAGGCTCTTCTTGCCGATCCTGAAAAGTATATCGGTACGGAGGTAGATGTCAAAGGTTGGGTCCGTACCCGCCGTGGCAACAAAAACGTGGCTTTCATAGCTCTCAACGACGGATCTTCTATCAAGAATCTACAGATAGTGGTAGATTTCACTAAGATTCCGGAGGAAGCTCTTAAAGATGTGACTACTGGTGCTTCTGTCCACGTTCAGGGTCAGGCTGTGGCTTCCCAGGGCAAAGGTCAGGTCATAGAAGTGCAAGCTGATGAAATAGAGATCTACGGCACTGCAAGTGTGGCAGACTATCCTTTGCAGAAGAAAGGACACTCTCTTGAGTTCCTGCGAGAGATAGCTCATTTGCGTCCTCGTACGAATACTTTCGGTGCTGTGCTCAGAATTCGTCATGCTCTCGCATATGCTGTCCACAAATTTTTCAACGATAAGGGCTTCTACTATTTCCACACTCCGCTTATCACTGCCTCTGACTGTGAAGGAGCAGGCGCTCAATTTCAGGTGACTACTCTTCCTCTTGATGAGCTCCCTATGACAAAGGATGGAAAGGTAGATTATTCACAGGATTTCTTCGGAAAGATGGCTTCGCTCACAGTAAGCGGTCAGCTTGAAGGAGAACTTGGTGCTACTGCCCTTGGATGCATATATACTTTCGGTCCTACTTTCCGTGCCGAGAATTCCAATACTCCACGCCATCTCTCTGAGTTCTGGATGATAGAGCCTGAAATGGCTTTCTATGAGATTGAAGACAATATGGATCTCGCAGAGGAATTCGTTAAGTTCTGCATATCTTATGCTCTTGAGCATTGCCGTGACGATATAGAGTTCCTTGCTGAGCATTTCGATAAGGATCTTATCGATCGTCTTAATTTTGTCATCAATAATAATTTCGTTCGTCTTCCCTACACTGAGGGCATAAAGATTCTTGAAGAGAGTGGAAAGAAATTCGAGTTCCCTGTCTACTGGGGTGTCGACCTCGCTTCTGAACATGAACGTTACCTCGTGGAGCAACACTTCAAGAAGCCTGTCATTCTTACTGATTATCCTAAGGAGATTAAGGCTTTCTATATGAAGCTCAACGACGACGGAAAGACTGTCCGGGCTATGGATGTGCTCTTCCCGAAGATTGGTGAAATCATCGGTGGTAGCCAGCGTGAGGAAAACTATGACAAGCTCAAGCAGCGTATGGCCGACCAAGGCCTTGAAGGTATGGACTGGTATCTCGATACACGTAAGTTCGGCACTGTGCCTCACAGTGGTTTCGGACTTGGATTCGAACGTCTTATCCTCTTTGTGACAGGAATGCAGAATATCCGCGACGTAATTC
>CAYNEZ010000124.1:0-10566 GCA_964396365.1 uncultured Sangeribacter sp.
CGGTAGCAGTTACCGACATCGGTATTAGCATACCGAAATAGAATACTCCGCTTGACGGGCAAAACGCCATTGCAAAAAGCACACCGAGTAGAAATGCGCCCCAGCCGCCTTTCTTAGCAAGTCCCTCTCCCTTGCCGTCAAAACCGAATTTAGGCAGGTTCAGTCTGCTTCCAAACAGCATGAACAATCCGATTATGAGCAACAGAGGCCCCAATAGCAGTTCCCCCCACTTGCCCACAGCCTTCTGAATACCGAACACGCTCGCACCCTCTTTGAGTATAGATATGAGGATTATACCCAGTAATGTGTAGGCAATCACACGTCCCAAGGTATAGAGCACACCATTTAGGAATATTCGCCGACGGTTTTCTATATCCTTGCTGATAAATCCGATAGCAGCAATATTGGTAGCAAGCGGACAAGGTGAGATAGCCGTAAGCAAACCAAGCAGGAACGCCGTGAATGCCGGTGCTGTGCTGTTGTCGAGTAAAGTCTGAAGCCACTCCATCATTTCAAGGATTGACTGATCGTTTCAGCAAGACCTTTCTTAAATCCATCCGGGTTATTTCGAGCATTGCCAAAACCGAATTCTGTCATATTGTTGCGGGTCTCCTTCCCGTCTTTCCATTTGTTTACAAAGAGGGATGACCAAGTAACCTCATACTTGTCCGCTATTTTCTCACCTTCCGGTGTGGAAATATCTACGGTTCTGAAAACTACATTACCATTCTTTACATCATTGGCAAATACGGTGTTTACAAGTTCTTTGGCATTTTTCTCTATCGCCATACAGGTAGCACAGCGTTGCTTTCCGTGAAAATAAATAACTTCCACTCTGTCCTTTTCAGGAGATTTTGCGTTAGCAGTGTTCTCACTGTTTCCGCATGACATCAGCCCTATCACAAGGGCGAAGATTACAAGTAATTTTTTCATGCTCTTGATATTTAATTAAATTGTTATTTGCCGAATTACGAACAGTGTGTGTAAAAAAATAGTGCTTATGAACAGCAACTATTCTTTTTTGAAGGGCAGCAGTCATCAAACATCTTAGCAAAAAGCTGTTTGGCAACTACCCAGTTTTCAGGATTGATGCAATACTTCACTTTCGGGGGCTCGATTGTGCCTTGTATCAGACCCGCCTCCTTAAGTTCACTGAGATGTTGAGAAACCGTTGCTTTAGCAATGGGTAGCACCTCATGAATATCACCGAAAAAACACTCGCTTCGCTGAGCAAGAAAGCAAAGTATTGCTATACGCGTTGGGTGTCCCATCGCTTTAGCAAATCGCGCAAGTCGCTCTTGTTCAGGAGTTATTTCAATTTTTGCCATATTTGATTCATTGGTTGTTAGTAAAATTACGAAATATATTAAAATTATCCAAATTTGCTTCTCACTTTTGTTCCATCAACAAGAATATATCTATTTTGATGATTTGATTTTTCTAAGGCGATTCCAACTTGGAATACCTCTAAAAAGATGAACAATAACAGCAACCGTCATGATAACTCCGAACCAATAATGCCACAGACCAAGATGTGGTATTTTCACAGGTGAAAGCAATTTTACAGATCCCGTTATAAAGGTAAGGCAAATAAAGACTATTACAACCCATGTATCGCCCCAGAACCAAAGAAACTTAGCCTTCATAGCCGACAGCATTTTCTTAAACTGAATGCCATGAATGCAGGATAAGCCGACCATCAAGAACCCGGCGATCCAATGGATACACTTTATAACAGGACGTGGCTCAACTATCATGCCATGTTTTTTTAGATGAAGAATAATACCCGTCACGAGGGTAATCGCAAACAATACGACTAATGTCATTCCTAAGTTTGCTTTTGATTTAGGGGTTGCCATATCAATATATTAATAATTAATCTTTTAATCTTATAATCTTCTTAAACTTCAACTTTCGCAAGCTCTTAAAATCTCACGCAAAGACCGCAGAGGCGCAGAGTTTCCATGCTTTGGGAAGCTTCGCGACTTGGTTTTGGGAAGTTCGCAATGGAAACGGGCTGCTACGCATCGCCCTGAGAACGCAGAGCATAAGCGCAGTTCCCTGCGCTAAGGAATTTGAACTTAAGAAAATTGAGCTTGCGAAATTTATCTAATTAATTTTGGCAAGCTACTTACTAATATAACATATTTACCGACAAAATGTTCGCAAAAACACAAACATTTTATTCATGAATCATTCATAAATAGAATCGGTTGAATATCTCTAATCTAAGAGGATATTCAGCCGATTAGGAATCAATCTGCAATTTGAAGTAGCTTTTCAGCCGTAAGATGACTGAATTTCTCTTTGTCGGTGTCAGAAAGAGGTGCACTGTCTACGAAAGAACGAGCATCTGTCATCGGCACATATGGCCAGTCTGCAGAGAAAACGAGCTGATCAATACCGAGTTTGTTGACGCAGAATTGAAGGGCATCCGTATCATATACGCCACTTGGCGAAATCCATACATGCTGTTTGTAGATGTTGGTGATCGTGTCGGACAGTCCTGTCACTTCTGGCTTAAACATCTGGTCAAGACGCGGCAAGAAATATGGCACCATCTCTCCCCAATGTCCTGACAGCACTTTCAAAGTCGGGAACTTCTCAAACACTCCGGCAAGAATCATTCTTATTACCTGAATGCCGGCTTCATAATGCCAACCATAGCCGTATGCACTCAATATAGTGTCAAACTGAGCATTTAAGTCGGAATAATATGCATTGCAGGCATCAATAGAAGTATAATTTGGATGAATATAGACAGGAAGATCAAGATCTGTCAGTGCTTCCCATATCGGAAAGTATATCTTGTCATCAAGAAATACATTTCCAGTCTGAGGGCGACCGGAGATAAGCGTACCGACAAATCCTAATTCATTCACGGTGCGCTTCAACTCGTCAGTGGCTGCAGTAGGATTGTTCCACGGAAGAGTAGCAAATGCCCGGAATCGGTCGGGATATGCCTTTATGTTCTGATATAGGGCATCATTGGCTTCCTTAGCAAGATTCACGGCTTCCTCTCCTGTAAGCCATTGGGTAGGATTAGTATATGATACTACTTCCATATCTATACCAGCCTTGTCGAGTTCGGCGATACGCCTCTCCCCTAACTCAAAAAGATCAGGAGTACTTGGCGCATCCGCAGGCGCTGGATGGAGGAACTCTTGCGCGTATGGATAACTCTCCTGAATTGTCTTTGCCACGGCAGCTCCAATTGATTTGCTTACCATATGCTCTTCTAATGCAATTATTTTCATATTAATCTGGTTAAATTATATTTTACAATAGAACAATCGAAGATGCAGAATTGTTGATATATCAACATAAATTTAAAAATCGTATGAAAGTATTAGTAACATCGTCAACAGGACTGACAGGTAAAGCAGTTGTCAAGTCGTTGGCAGCAAAAAATATCAAGGTCAGAGCTATGGTTCATTCTTCTAACCGATCTGACGAAATGCTTCGAATAGGAGCAACCGAGGTTGTTGTAGGAGATATCTCTTCGTATGACGATCTTCTTTCTGCAATGGAAGGAGTAGATGCCATATATTATATTTGTCCTACAGCAAGGGAAGATGAAGCAGAGATTGGCAAGAAGGCTATTTCAGCTGCGAAAAAATTAGGAGTACGAAGATTTGTTTACCAATCTGTACTACATTCTATCGAACCGGAGTTGCCACATCATCGCCAAAAACTTGAAGTAGAGAGAGCTCTCGTTGACTCAGGACTATGCTACACGATAGTACAACCTGCCCCATTTATGCAAAACATTCTTAATGGTAAAGATGCGTTGCTCAATAATAAGATATTTGTACAGAAGTTTTTCACAAGCACTGACAGCAAAAATCGTATCAATTTAATTGATGCAGAAGATTTCGGGCAGTGTGTAGCATATATATTTTTAGCAAACATATATGATTACGCAACATTAGAACTCTGTGGTCCGGAAAACTTGTATGTCAATGAAATGATTTCCGCGATGGAAGAGGTTTCAGGTGAAAAAATAGGGTTCAAGTATATCACTGATGATGAATTAAAAAAGTCTATGTCGGCAAGAAATGCCTCGGAATATTCGATAGAAACACTGCTACAAATGTTTCATCATTATAATGGAGGTGACTTCTGCGGTAGTGGTTTCGTTGCCACAGCTATTCTTAAAAGAAAGCCTGCAACTTTTATAGAATTTCTTAAACGAGAACTAAGATGAAGAATTGTGAATATGATTTATTAGGTGTGTATCTGGATTTTGCATTTACCTCACTTGTGGCTGAACTTAACCGTTCACTCCATAGTGTTGGCTTGCCGCTCAATCACGCTCAGTTTGTCATAATTCAAAATCTATTTCTAAAAGATGGCCAAAGTCAAAGCGATATTGCCAGAAAAGTCGGTAAAGATCGCGCAGCCATAAGCCGCTCTCTTAATACATTGGAAGAGAACGGTTTTATCCGTCGAAAAGCAGTATCCGGCTCTAAAAACGGCATATACCTGACTGAAAAAGCAATTGAAAACCGAGATAAAATATCAGAAGCCATAAACATGGCCACTTGCAAGGCACGTGAAGGAATGAGCAAGGAGGAATATGAAAATGGAATAAGTTTTCTCCTTAAGATACAAGAAAATCTTTCTTCTTCGTTCAATTCTATTTGAGAGTTATTGACCTTCATCTTTCGCAATCGGAATGATATTCCAAATTTATAATAAAAAAATCGCCTCGACCTTTAGTGGTTGAGGCGAAAATATTAATTGAAACAAGGTTTAGAATTTTATTTAACAGTAAATATTTTGCTTACTATTTTCCAATCATTTCCCTCTTTTGCAAGGGTGAACATATCTGAGAATTCGGCATCGCCAAACTTGGATTCGATGCGAACCATTGCCACGTCTCCGGCGACATTGCAATCTGATATCTCGTATGAAGCCGTCTGCTTACCTGTCTCATCATAGTAGTCAAACAAGGCTTGAATTGGAAGGCAAATAATTGAATCATTTTCAACATGAGTGATCGTTGCCCCTTCTACAAAAGCAGGACGTGCCACTTGACTTGTTCCTTCTACAGCTGCATTCACATAAAGGTCGAGAGCCTTACTGATACCGGCAAGATCTTCGCTTGATACTTTGTTTTCACACATAGTTTCACTATTCTTTGAAGTTTCACATTCAGTTTTACCGCAGCATGCTGTACTTAAAATAAGCAATAAGAGTAACGGTAAAATAAATAACTTTTTCATTTCTTTATGGTATTGGAATTCTGGTTGTAAGCCTTTGCAACGCATTTCCACTCGCCATTAAGCTTGAGAAGAAGCAAGAAGTCAGTGAAGTCTATACGTCCACCCCAACCCTCTTCGAGCACACGTACTACCGCTACAGTCTCTTCCACTGCTAAGACATCAATACGGGCCCTGAAATTGTCGCCTGCTCCTACGCTGTCTACATTATGATAGAACTGTTCGATTGAACCATGCTCCAATACTCCGTCGAGCATACCAAAGAGAACTGCATCCTCTGTGAAAAGGGTCTTTGCATATTCACTGTTGCCTTCAGCAACACTTTTTACGAACTTTTCAGCCGCGTTTGCAACTGCTTCGTATTCCTTAATCTGATCTCTCATATCTTTGATAATTAATATTGAAGTTGTTTATACTTCATTTTTCTGATTGCAAAATTAATATAGTATAATGATTCTTGCAAGTACCGAAAAATTATTCATATACCGAAAAAATTTTCGGTATTCTGATTTTCAAGAATATTCACTAACTTTGCAAAAAATTTTTGATTAATAATCTAACTTGATATGGCATACGAAAAGAAAATACCGGTAGACCTTGACTGTCCTTTGAGGCTCACTATGAGCCTCATTGAATCGAAATGGAAATCATGTATCCTTGATGAACTACGTTCAGGAAATGCGATGCGCCCAAGTGAAATCCATAAATGTCTTCCAGAGGCAGCTCCGAGAGTTCTTGACATACAACTGAAAGAGATGGTAGATGATGAGCTGGTGGCAAAGACAATTTTCCCGGAACTTCCCCCTCGTTCTGAATATGTGATTACCGAACTCGGCAAGTCATTGCTCCCTATCATTGACATGATGCTAAGATGGGGAGAAGAACATTATGACATTTTCGAAAAGAAATATGGAACAAAATAAATACATCTTTTCGCAAAGATGATGTCATGAAGAGAGACAAAACTGCTACTAATGTAAAGAATAATTGCAAATTAGAAGTTTATTTATTATCTTTGCATCGTTAACTTATGTGAAACTAATTATTCAATTTGTAATTTGATGAATAAACTTTACTTATTAGGCGCCGGCTTGTTGCTATCGCCGGCATTTTTAGCTGGTGCGCAAGGCACCCTTTATGTAGATGTAGGCACCAAGGGCCACGATATCAACCCTGGCATGTATGGCATCTTCTTTGAAGAGATCAACCACTCAGGCGATGGCGGCCTTTACGCCGAGCTCTTACAGAACCGTGGGTTCGAAGAGCAAGTCATGCCTGGCGGTTTCAACAAGATCAGCGATTTTAAGATCCAGAGCGACAAGGTGACAGAAATGTGGAGCTACCGTGCTGAGGATCAACTGACATTAGACTGGGATTTTGCAAAGAAAAAAATGACCGGATGGAAAGTCGACGGTGAAGGCTGTTCGGTTTCCCACGATGTCATCACTCCCGCCACTCCTCTCCATGAGAATACCCCGAATGCAATGAACTTGGTCATCAGCGGTGCCAAAGACGGAGCCCGTGCCCGTCTTATCAATACCGGCTATTGGGGTATTGCTCTTGAGAAAGATGGAAAATATGACCTACGATTCTACCTCAACACTTCAAACTACAACGGCAAAGTCAAGGCAGTCATCTACGATGCCGACTGCTCCAAAGTGCTTGTCGAAAAAGAATTTGATGTTGACAAATCCGGCGAATGGAAAGAATATACTGCTGTCCTGACCTCTCCTGAGACTCTCAATAATGCCAATTTCGCCCTCTTCTTCAATGGCAATGGAAATATATATGTCGACTACGTGTCCCTCTTCCCCCAAGACACCTTTATGGGTCGTCATAATGGTATGCGCAAAGATGTGGCCCAGCTGCTCGCTGACCTCAAACCTAAATTTATGCGTTGGCCTGGCGGTTGCATCGTCGAAGGCATCACACTCGAAAACCGTGTGAAGTGGAAAGAGACTCTCGGTGATCCAATGACACGCCGCGGAGAATACGACCTTTGGGGATACCGCTCCACATGGGGTATGGGCTACCATGAGATCCTCCAGTTCTGCGAAGACATAGGCATGGAATGTATGTTCGTAGGCAACACAGGGCTTGCCTGCTGGAATAAGGAATATGTCAGTGGCGCGGAAGCTCTCGAACCTTACTATCAGGATATCAAGGATGCTATCGAATATGCCATCGGTGATCCCGCCACCAACGAGTGGGCGAAACTTCGTGCCGATGCCGGTCACCCCGCTCCTTTCCCACTGAAATATGTAGAGATAGGCAACGAAAACTGGGGTGCTTGCTATGATGCAAACTTCAAGTATATTTATAATAAATTGAAGGCTGAATATCCTCAGCTGATCTACCTTAATACAATGGGTATCGACCACGCCGAGGAATTCAATCTCAGGTTAGGTGAAGATATGATTGACCCCCACTGGTATGTCGATCCCGAATTCTTCTACAATAACCGCAACATCTTCGACAAGACACCCCGTGGTCATTACAACATCTACGTCGGTGAATACGCCACCAACGCACTCGTAGGCGACGGCAACATGGATGCCACCCTCTCCGAGGCTTCCTTCATGATTGATATGGAGCGTAACTCCGATATCGTCAAGATGGCTTCTTACGCACCACTCATCCAGAACAGCAATGCAGTCAACTGGCGATGCAATCTCTTATGGCTCCGCTCCGGTGAATCTTTCGGTCGCGCCTCTTACTACAACCAGAAGATGTTCTCTGAAAATATACCTTCCTATAATATTAAAGGAGAACTCCAGAGCGAGCGCATGGGTATACCATATAATGGTCGCGCAGGCATTGGTACATGGTCCACTGCAGCAAAGTTCCGGAACTTCAAGGTTTCCGACCACAACGGCAAAGTGCTTTACACTGCCGATTTCACTAATAACCGAGGTGAGTGGACCGATATGCAAGGCACATGGTTCCTTGTTGGCGACAGTGAATACCAGCAGAACGATCCAAACAAGACACGCTGTATCACCCTAATGAATGGACTCTCATTCCGCGACGGTGTCATCGAGGTTGAAGCATGCAAAGCCACAGGCAACGAAGGCTTTCTGCTCGTCTTTGGTTGCAACGACGGCGATTGGGATCACTACTATCAATTCAACGTCGGCGGATGGAACAACACTGCCGTTGGTATTGAGAACGTGACAAATGGTGGTGGTGCCATTATCTCCGAGCAACCTAAGTTCAAGGTCGAGAATAACCACTGGTATAAACTTAAGATCGTACTTAAAAACGGACAGGTTGAAGCCTTTATCGACGATCAGCTCTATTGCACTGCCGATCTCACTCAAGCTATAGGCGGCCGTATCAACACCCATACAGGTTATGATGCCAAATCTGGAGAAATGGTAATCAAAGTTGTCAATGCCGAGAAAGAACCTCTCCCCCTCACTCTCGCAATCAACGCCAAGAACATCGCCAACACTGCCAACGTTGAGACCCTCAAGGCAGAATCGCTCTACGACGAGAACTCATACAATATGCCCGAGCTCATATCCCCCGTGCAGTCTAGCGTCAACGGTGTCACTGATAAGTTAAGCTATACCTTCGAGCCTTACTCATTTACTATCATTAGAATTAAGGCGGACCCTGCTGATGCCGCAATGGAAATACCTGCTCCTACCTACTCTTGCGAGCCCGTGGTGCTCGACGCGGCTGAGATGGTAAGTGGTAATATTGCAGTCCTCCGCGACATGATCAAGGAGGCCCGCACCGTCATGCTCGATGACGTTCTTGGTTACGATGCCCTCCGTGTAGCTGTCGAGGCAGCCGAAGCTGATCTGCAGAGTGCTGATATGGAGAAGATCGCAGCTGCCATCCCAGTGTTCAAGGTTGCTATGGACTCTTATTATAAAGGGCTAATGATCGAAGGCAACGAACTTACTGATAAGATCCAAAATCCTGATTTCAAGAAAGATGGTGACAATTCAGGATGGTTCGGCAATATAGTGGTCCGCGCTAACGTAGCCGAGATGTTCAACTCTAAGTTCAACATCTACCAGACTGTGGAGGGCCTCGAGGATGGATGGTACATGCTATATGCTCAGGCATACTATAGAAATGGCGATCACCCAACGGCTGCCTCCCGTCACGCTGACGGCACGGAGGAGCTTCTCACTCGTTTCAATCTCAATGAGATGTCGAAACCAGTTGTATCGCTTATGAGTGAATCTCACGATGGTTACTGGTGGTCAGCGCCCAATAGCATGGAAGAGGCAAGTACCGTTTTCGCAAAATCTCCCGACCACTACGCCAATTACCTCATGACCTATGTCAAAGACGGCAAACTCAAGATCTGCTTTAGCAAAGACGAGATCGTCGATGCAGACTGGTTCCTCTTCAGCAACTTGCGCCTATTCCGCGTCGATTCGGAGCATAGCGGTGTCCTCACCATCGAAGAAGCAGAAGCTAACTTCTCACCCTCAGCTAAGATCTACGATCTTCAGGGTCGTTACATTGGCAGCCATGCCGGCTTCAACCGTCTTACACCCGGCCTCTACCTCCTTTCAGAAGGCACCCGTACCGCTAAAGTGATGAAGAAGTAAGAAATCATATTTGACTTATAAAAGAAAGGGCATTCGTCAATTTTTATCGACGAATGCCTTTTTTATTAAAGTCTCAGCCAATAGAACTTAGCAATTAGGCACAGATCTTTATTAACGCGCTGGAACTGGCAGATTTTCACAGAATATTTAAATACTCAACTTTCGGATTTAAAATCAAACTATAGTTGTGGCTTATAATCGCATTTTAATCTCGCAGAGGGGCGGAGGGCTCGCTGAGAAACCTCACGCAAAGTCGCAAAGGAATTCCTATTGCCACTAATTGCTTCGGCAGGGAGCAAAGAGCGCAAAGGCTCGCTCGCTTCGCTCCGCATCGCGTGAATGAGGCAGACTCGTAAAAAATTGATTCTCATTGTAATTCAGAAACACATCGTTCGTAGTCCTCGATTTTTCCATTCACGATTTTTACGCGTGTCATCCCTGACCATCCCATATCTAAGTACGATACGATGTACCATTCATCGCCAATAGGCTCTATACTACAAATTTTTGATACATCTTCTGCCCCAGGTTTGGAGTCTTGCGCTTCTGTTCTCAACGCATAATATGCATAACAGGAGTCGTTATTACAATCAAAGTCAAAGTCGTCTTGAAGTTTTTTCAATGCGTTAGAAGTGAAATAATCGTAAGGATTATCATTCCCATCAGTGTCTATCGCAAAAACAAATTTATCGTAGATACTGCTAATCAATATGCTGTCTTTATCGGTATGTAACTTAGATTTTGGTTGTGGAATGTTAGACTCATAT
>CAYNEZ010000125.1:0-10528 GCA_964396365.1 uncultured Sangeribacter sp.
GATGACCAATGTTGTGTAATACTCTGTATTCGGCATGGTATCTCGGGAGAGATATATCCGAATGTGATATTCATTCTTAAACAAAAAAGCAAAGAATACGATGAATAATTTTAAACATCTTTTGAAATCAATTAGTATCCTTAACCAAAGGATTAAGGATAGGGAAGAAAATGAAGATCGATTCAATCTGTTCGATCTCATGTTCAAGAGATTTGATGAGGTATATCTTCATTCACGATTTCTTTCTGTTCTTCTTGACCCTCAGGGCTCACATAAAATGAACTTATCTCTGGCACGGTAGGGAAAACGAAAACATTTTTCAATAATATGAAGGACTCCCTATCATTAGATAATAATGAAGATTGGCCATTCTTTTGTTATCTAAAGTTTGAGGGATTCGATGGCTTATGTTTATCAGATCCAAATGATGATTTAACTTTTTCTCTAATCTCAAGAGAAAAACGAGAGGAAATAGTTAATTCAATACTCATACAAACCGAGAAAATACTCAAAATATACGAAGAGTATCTTTAGTAGTAATTCTTCGTTGTTGGGGTTCAGAAAATGTTATAAAATCTGAGAAGGAGTTCCTTCTTCCTTCGGGTGACAGGCTTGATGTATATTTTGAATTATTGGATGGCTCTAAGTTAGCAGTAGAGGACAAACCAAGTACATCCGATGATTCAGACATCACACGTGGAATTTTCCAGTGCGTCAAATACAAAGCTGTTATGGATGCAATTTCGATGGTTGAAGGATATAGAAAATCCTCAAAGATCATTCTTGCAACCGGAAGAGAGATTTCTGATATTCATCAGCGTCTTATTGATTTGTTGCAAGTGCGACATCAGCTTATAAAGTAAGTAGCCCTCTCATAGATTTAGCCTGATACAGATAGATATAGTTATCGGATAAAGTGACCATATTGGGAACACAATGCTATATTACGTTGATTGTCAATAAATATTAGATTTGAGGAAGTTAAGTAATCCATCAATTTAGATAGATCTAAATCCATATAAATGGAGTGTAACCCAAGCGGTTACACTCCATTTTCTTTTTACTATGTTTTTATTAAATTTGGAACGCTCTTTAATAGACCATAAAATCTTCGCGATTTTTATTCTTGAAAAAGATTTTGTCATTGTAAAAATAATAGTTAATTTTGTAGTAAGTAATCCAAACGGTGATGAAGAACAAAAAAATGGTGGAAGAAAATTAAAAAACTTATCATAATTAACCAGAAAATAATGTATAGTGATCCGAAAGAGTGCTTGTATTGCACCAACAATGAGACGCTGCATAGTCTTATGATTGAGATTATGCCGCTGAGTGTATCAAGAGCGTTCCTTTTTAAGGAGCAGACCTATAAAGGCCGATGCCTTGTGGCTTACAATGGTCATGTCAATGACCTCAATGAGCTTTCTGATGAGGAGAGGAATGCATTTATGAAAGATGTCGTATGTGTAACTCGTGCGATGGAAAAAGTGTTCCATCCGGAGAAGATCAATTATGGGGCCTACAGCGACAAACTTTCTCATCTGCATTTCCATCTTGCTCCGAAATATGTAGATGGTCCAGATTATGGAGGCACTTTTCGAATGAATCCCGGTGAGGTATATCTCTCAGATGAAGAATACACTCGTATGGTAGAAGACATGCGCAATGCCATAAAAGAGACCCTATAAATTCATATTTCCGACATAGCCGTTTCCGAAACGGCTGTGCCGAATTTTTTGATCTGCGGAAATCTTGCGTGAGTTATGGACACTACCTTCATCCCAAGTATGCCATGTCACTTCCTTGCTATCTTAATTTTTATTAGCTACTTAAATATTTATTTAGCCTCATGGATTATTTCATTTTTTAGTGTTTAAATTTGATGGTCTCCTTTGTGTTTCGCTTGGGATATTTAACTTTAATTGTTTTGGGATTATCGTAACCTTCAACCTCTATACGCAATACAGCTTCTTTAGGTGGTTTTCCTTTGTCGTTTTGAAAATCGGGTTCCTCATTCCAATAGATGCGGAATAATCCTTTTTCCTCAATCCATGATAGATCAAGATAGTCAGAATCTTCCTCTCCATCTTCATCAATATACACATGTTCTATTGTGATTGCTTCATAAGGTATAGTCTTTTTATTTTCATCAATAATATGCAAATCAAGCATATTTTCACGGTCAACGGGAGTTAAAATGGCAATCGCCCTTGTGGCGACATTCGGACGTTACAAACTCTATGTCGTTCGCATCAGCTATCTGCTGACGAATCTCCTTTAATATCTTGCAGGTCTGTTTTCCTCGTGCCATATCAGTACCAATATTTGCTTTTCTCATTTTTATTGCCTATCTTTGTAAGTCGATAACAATTGAAAAGGAATTATGAATCTTAAGTGTCCGAACTGCAATACGATTTTTGAAGTTGATGAAAATCATTATGCAGCGCTTCTCGCTCAGGTGAGAAACGCTGAGTTTGATGCTGAAATCAGGCGCCGTCTGACTGAACTATCTGAGGTACAGAAGGCAAAGGAGGAGTCGAATAGGGCTAAAGCTGAACAAAAGTTGGAAAAAACAGTCTCTGCTAAGGATTCAGAAATTAATACTCTTAAAACTGAGATCGAACGCCTTAAAGCCATTGTGGAGAGCTATGATACTGTTAAAAAAGCAGATTTGGAGATGATATCTGCTAAGTCGACTCAAAAGTTGACGGAAATGGCTGCTTTTAAGGATAAAGAAATTGCTGATCTTAAAGGGAAGCTCAAAGAAAGTGATGCAAAACATCAACTTGATCTTACCAACGAACGGAATACAAGTCGTGAGGAATTGCATCAGAAGGAGAAAGTCATCACCGAACTTACTTCTAAGCTTGAATCTCAAAAGACTGAAGCGAAAAACCGTGAACTAGAACTCCGAAATAGCCATGAAATTTTAATGAAGGCTAAAGATGAGGAGATCGAACGGTATAAAGACATGAAGAGTCGCCTTTCTACAAAGATGATAGGAGAAACACTTGAGCAACATTGTCAGAATACATTCAATCTTGCCAGAAGTATGGGGCAATTCGCTGATGCATATTTCGAGAAAGACAACGATGCGAGTGGAGGTACAAAAGGAGACTTTATCTTCCGTGATTTCATCGATGGACAGGAATGCCTTTCGATTATGTTTGAGATGAAGAATGAAGCAGACACGACTGCCACCAAACACAAAAATGAGGATTTTTTTGCCAAACTCGATAAGGACCGTAACGACAAGAATTGCGAGTATGCTGTGCTTGTAAGTCTCTTGGAAATAGATAACGAGTTCTATAATAATGGTATTGTCGATGTTTCATATCGATATCCAAAAATGTTTGTGGTACGCCCCCAGTTTTTTATGCCTGTGATTGCACTCCTCTCGAAGGCAGCGAGAAGGAGCGCCGAGACTGTAATTGCTCTGCGTGCAGAACTTGTGGAGGCTAAGGCTCAGAGCATTGATGTGACTAAGTTTGAGGAGCGACGCGATAAGTTCGCAGCTGAATTTATGAAATTCGTGGATGGGCATCGCAGGAAACATGAGGATGCTATGGATTCTATTGATAAGGCTATTGCAAGCGCGGAAAAACAGATAGATTCCTTGCGAAAGATAAAGAGCCTCTTCGATACAAGCACTCAAAAACTTGTACGTGCCGGAGAAGTAATTGAAAATGATTTCACAATTAAAAAACTTACTCACGGCAATCCAACTATGCGAGCTAAATTTCAAGAAGCTCGCACGATGATTGATAGAAATGCTCCAGAACTTACTTAAGTAACAGATTGAAAGTCATGGAATGTGAATATAATAAAGATTTAGATTCAACTTCTGAAGAAGTTAAACTTGGCAGACATGTGACATGGGTAGGTTTTTGGACCAATGCCGCACTTTCCGTTTTTAAAATACTTGCCGGTGTTTTTGGTCGGTCATCAGCTATGATTGCTGATGGTGTCCATTCTGCTTCTGACCTCGTGACGGATATAGCCGTATTGATTGTGATCGGTGTATCTCGTAAGAAGGCTGACTCATCTCATTCTTACGGACATGGAAAGATAGAAACATTTGTGACTTTCATTATTTCATTGCTCTTGGCTGCTGTTGGCATAGGTATTCTGGTGGATGGCGTGGAAAGAGGAATTGATTTCTTCAAAGGTAGTGAAATCCTTCAGCCTACTTGGATAGCTTTGGCAATGGCCGTTGTCTCCATACTTGTGAAGGAATGGTTGTTTCGATATACCCGTTCTGCTGCCAGAAAAATAGCATCATCTGCGATGGAAGCTAATGCTTGGCATCATAGATCAGATGCCTTTTCTTCTCTTGCAACTCTTGCGGGTGTGGCTGGCGCCATGTTCCTTGGTCAAAACTGGCGTTTTCTCGATCCATTGGCTGCCGTTATAGTCAGTTTCCTGATAATTGCAATGTCATGGAGTATGGCGAAATCCTCGGTTAAAGAACTATTGGAGGCTTCGCTTCCTAAGGAGGAATCTGATCGTATTCGCAATATTATTGAGACAACTCCCGGGGTGATGGATTATCATCATTTACGGTCAAGAAGCAATGGCAATACTAAGATTATAGATTTTCATATAAAATTAGATCCTGATTTGTCATTAAGGGCTGCTCATGATATTGCGACTAATGTTGAAAATCGCATAAAAAATGAATTTGGCCCCGCTGTGGTTAATATCCACATGGAGCCATATCACTCATTTTCAATCAATGAAAATAATTAATAATTCACTTCTCTCTTCACCGTTAACTCCCCAATGGCATAAAATTGCTTAAAGGATTCCCCGGTTTAGCGGATTCCATCAGCTTTTCAGAAAAACTGAAAGATGCCGCATCCGGATCGGTCACAACAGATAGTAATGCAGGGCCTTCAGCGCTAAGCCATCTTTGCATGGCTGCCTCAAGATTGGCCGGATCATCAACAGTTTCAGCTTGGAATCCAATTGTCTCTGCCATCTTTCCGAAGTCAGGATTGGTTAGATTTGTTTCATTTGGAGTCAAACCAGCCATTTCCATTTCCCATTTCACAAATGCCAATGTCCGGTTGTCAGCTACTAATAGTTTTACCGGAAGCTTATATTGGATGATTGTCAGAAGCTCACCCATAAGCATACTGAATCCGCCGTCGCCACATATTGCTATGACCTGTCGGTCTGGACATGCGAACTTAGCCCCGATAGCCATTGGCATTGCATTTGCCATTGAGCCATGTGTAAATGAGCCTATCATGCGGCGGTCTTTTTTCTGTGTAAGATAATGAGATGTCCATACATTGTTCATGCCTGTGTCGACTGTGAAGACAGCATTGTCATCTGCCAATTTGTCAAGAAGGCTTAACATATATTCAGGCCGAACCGAACCTTTCGAGCCGGGATTTGCTACCGGTTCTTCAAATTTATCTTTTATAGCAGCATAGTCAGAGAGTGCCTTGTCAAGAAATGTCCTGTCGTCTTTCGATTCTATCTTTGAAAGCAATGCCGACAAGAATAAACCTGCATCTGCCCTTACTGCAACATCTACTTTCGATTTACGCCCTAATCTTTCAGCTCTGACATCCACTTGGATTATCTTTTTGTCGGTTGGAAAGAATCCAGGATAAGGGAAGTTCATTCCAATAAGCACAAGAACATCTGCTGAAGCTATTGCATTTTCTGCCGACCACATTCCGAGATATCCCATATGGCCGACGTAATTCCGGCATACACCTGAAAGTTCAAGTTGGCTCTTATATGTAGTGCCTACAGGGGCATTGACCTTTTGAGAAAGTTCATTTACTAATTCAGCTGCATTCTTCGCCCCTGAGCCTGCGAATATTGCTACACTCTTTGCTTTATTTATAAGTTTGGCTGAAGCATCTATTTCTTCTTGAGAAGGTTCCGGAAGACGTTTAGTATAAAGGGCGTTGGTAGCTGCATAAGATTCAACGGCTGGTTGACCGATGACATCAGCAGGCAGACCGATTATGCCAACTCCACCTCGGCTAATAGCTTCCTGCATGGCTGCCTGAAGCATATGAGGAACTTGAGTAGGAGTGGTAGCCATTTCATTATATACGTTACAATTGGAGAATAGGAGAGTAGGATTAGTCTCCTGAAAGTATTCAGTTCCGAAAACAGATGAGGCGCAAGTAGAAGCAATTGCTAATACGGGAGCATTAGAACGCTGAGCATCATATAAACCATTGATGAGGTGAACATGCCCAGGTCCGCTACTACCGGCGCACGCAGCGAGCTTTCCTGTCAGCTGTGCTTCTGCACTTGCAGCAAATGCGCCGGATTCTTCATGGCGCATATGTACAAATTTGACACGTCCATCTCTGACGAGAGCGTCCGTAAGGTCATTAAGGCTGTCACCGGTTATTGCGTAAATGTGTTGGACTCCTGAGTCTGCAATCATCTTAGCAACCTGGTCAGCTACTTTCTTTTTCTGTTGGTTTGTTTCCATATCTTAATTTTTCATAGTATAAAGTAATATTTGAGAATACACATATTCAACAAATAACCCTAACATGTGGTTGAAACGAATGCATAATGTCAGGAATGTGTCGGTTTTTTAATATTTGTGATATGTTAAATTTATAATTCATTGAGATTTGCTATGGAGTTTGTGTAATATCTTTGAATATTATTGAATATTAACAATTTAAGACGAATCTCGTTCATGTTTTTTAAGGTGTCATTGCTACAAGGATACTTAATTTTTAAGTCAGAAGTGTTAAATGCACACTATATTGTGAACCATTCATAAAATAGTTTCGTTATAATTTCGAAATCCCTCCTCATCTACCACAATTTCAATTTGAGATTATAACTGACAATAAGAATACGATAAGTCTAAATAACATGATAACCGACCGAGTAATAAAGGAAATATACAAGAAGTATAATAAAGCAGCGAAGAAACCGGAGGATCTTCGGATTGATCATTTCATCAATATGCTTGCTCCTTTTCATCATATTATGGTGACAGGAAATGAAGTGATATTTGAAGATCAGGAGGAGTTCAGCCCATTCCGTAGGTTTTTATTAAGAGGTCTGAATGGAATTCTTGAATTTGATAAGCAAGTAGCTTTCGTATTTAGAAACCATATCCTTTTTCTTGGTAAGGATTCTGACGATATGAGAGTGCATATGCGTCCATGTGAAGAACGACAGAATATATTCCAACGTATTTTTGCAAGATAATATCAAAGACCAAATATTAAAAATTTATTTGATAATGATAAAAAAGTGAATATAATATAAGAGTAAGCGGCTCCAAATAATTTGGAGCCGCTTACTCTTATATTAAAGACCAGATACTTTTCTTAATTGAAATTATAGTCGTCAAGACCTTCAAGATCTTCCGGATTATAGCCGCCGTCGCTATAAAAGTCTTCATCAAGGATGTCAGCAGCTTGCTTCATCGCTACTGCATCGATCTGCGCATCAAATTCATCCATATCGACTTTCTGAACCGGAGCTTTACCTTTTTTCAATGTGCACACTGGTTCGGAAAGAGAACGACCCGGGATAATTTCCTTAAGTTCCATGAAGAATGAACGCTCAGTCAGATAATCGAAAACGAATATCAGCTTCTGTCCTTCATCCTCTACGAGTTCGCCAACCGGAGTATCCTCCATCAGCCAAATGTCGCAATCAGAACTGCTACCCATATCTTCCAAAGTGATTTCCTCCTGACGCTGCCAGTCTTCATCACACAGAAAAAAAGAATCCATGTCATCTTTAGAGTAGTCCACGCTGTCTAATATAGCATTTCGGAGCTGAAGGAATGACGAATCTGAATCTATTTCTATTTCGCGAGCGAAGTTTGTGGCTTCATCGCTAACAAGTTTAAATCGATATACCATTGTTTCTTTCTTTTTAGACTGCGAATTTAATACATTTATCTATTATATACAATACTTTGATAAAAAAATATGCCCATAAAAGGGCATATTTTTATAATTAAAAGTATATGAATAGAATACAAATGTTAAAATTAATAGCTATATCCATCAGCCTTGCACTTTGCCTGCATTCTGGATATGCGTTTGTTAATATCAGGGTGTGTAGAGAACAACTGAGCCAATCCTCCTGTGGCTGTTGACCCAGATGCGTCTTCCATTTGTTTCAGCTTTTGAAATGCCTTTACCATAGCAGCAGGATTTTTTCCATTCTTCTTAAGGAAGGAATAGCCATAATCATCTGCGTTGTTTTCCTGACTCTTTGAGTATTTAGCAGATGCAAGATTCTGGGCAATGGCTCCAAATTGTGAGTCAGTAAGAGCTGCTGCTGTAGATCCTGTAGAGGCGATCACATCCATAAGGGCAGCAGTCTGAAGAGCATTCTTAAATGCATTTTTAGTATCTTGGTGAGCCACATGTCCCATTTCATGTCCGATTACACCCAATACTTCATCATCTGACATGACATCCATTAATCCACTATATACTCTGATCGAGCCATCGGCACATGCAAATGCATTTATATCGTTTGTCTTGTAGACCTTGAAATTGACCGGTATTCCTTCTACATTGGTAATTCCACTAAGTATTTTGTTAAGACGCACAGTATATGGGTCATTTGCTGCGCATACTTGATTTTTTGCATCAGATTGAGCTATATAGCTTTTGACGTACTGCTGAATCTCATCGTTAGAGATTGTCATTGACTGGGCAATCTTGGCTCCTCCCTGAGCAAGACGAGCCACATCAAGATTCTGAGCTACACTGCATCCTGTGAGCACGAGAAGGCTTGAAAAAAGGGCGGGAATAAACTTCTTCATTGATGTGTAAAAAACGGTGTTACTAATATATTAGTAACACCGTCTATTAAAAAATGTTTAAAAATCTGAATGAATTCATCAACCGAGGAATGCGAGAAGCACACCTGCAGCAACTGCACTACCGATCACACCGGCTACGTTCGGACCCATAGCATGCATAAGCAGATAGTTGGTCGGATCGTATTCAAGACCGATGTTGTTGGAGATACGTGCTGCCATAGGCACTGCAGATACACCGGCATTGCCGATAAGCGGATTGATTTTCTTTCCCTCCGGTAAGAATAGGTTGAAGATTTTCACTGAACAAACTCCAGCAGAAGATGCAATTATGAATGCGATGAAGCCGAGAGCAAAGATGAAGAGAGTCTCCTTGGTAAGGAAGAGGTCAGCCTGAGTAGAAGCACCAACTGTCAGACCAAGAAGGATGGTTACGATGTCGGTCATTGCATTGCTTGCTGTCTTTGCAAGACGTGTTGTCACACCACTTTCGCGAAGAAGGTTTCCGAAGAAAAGCATGCCAAGAAGGGGAAGACCGGAAGGTACGATAAAACATGTCATCATCAAACCTACGATAGGGAAGATAATCTTTTCATCCTGTGAAACCACGCGAGCCGGTTTCATCTTTATCTTACGTTCCTTGTCAGTTGTGAAGAGTCGCATCAATGGAGGCTGTATGAGCGGAATCAATGCCATATAGGAATATGCTGACACCGCTACAGCACCCAAGAGCGCAGGATTCAACTTTGATGTAGTGAAGATTGCAGTCGGGCCGTCGGCACCGCCGATGATTGCCACGCAACCGGCAGACAGCGGATCCATACCGATAAGGAGTGCAAGCATATAGGCTCCGAAGATACCAAACTGGGCGCAAGCACCGATAATCATCAGTTTTGGATTGGCAAGAAGCGCCGAGAAGTCGGTCATTGCTCCGATGCCGAGGAAGATTAGAGGTGGATACCAACCTTTCTCCACACCATTGTAAAGGATATTCAGTACGGATCCCGGTTCATAAATACCGATTTCCATACCTGGCTGAAAGGGAATGTTGCCGATGAGCATACCAAAACCAATCGGGACCAAAAGCAGGGGTTCGAAATTCTTCTTGATGGCAAGCCAAACGAAGAAGCATCCTACTACGAGCATGATCAGATTTTCATACTGGCAGTTGGCGAAGCCTGTAAAGTTCCAGAAAGTGGTAATGTTTTCGGAAAGGAATTCCCAGAATGTCTGTGCAAGTATCATATCGTAATTGCTTTTCAGGTTTGGGAATTAACCGATGATCATGATGTCGTTGCCTTCAAGCACTGCATCACCAACATTTACAAGAATCTTTTGTACCGTACCGCCTTGAGAGGTCTTGACATCATTTTCCATCTTCATTGCCTCGAGCACGCAAACGGTGTCTCCAGCATTTACAGTGTCTCCTTCCTTCACTTTGAAGCTCATGATGGTGCCGGGGAGCGGAGATTTCACAGCGCCGGCTGCACTGCTGGCTGCCGCTGGTTTCGAGATGACTTTTTCTCCAGAAGCAGTTGTCGGAGCAGCTGCCGCTTTCTTAATCTGGACTGGAGACTTAGTGTCTTTTTCAAGTTCTACATGATAGTGGCTGCCATTGACTATCACTTCAACCTGATTGCCTTCGACATCGCCAACTTCAACGTTGAATTTGATGCCGTTGATTGTATACTTATATTCTTTCATTGTGTTAGATTATTTACGAACGTTGCGATGAAGTTC
>CAYNEZ010000126.1:0-10393 GCA_964396365.1 uncultured Sangeribacter sp.
AAATAAAGGTTCTTGATGACTATTCTAAACCGGAATATGACATTGTGCGTAAGGGGGAGAAAGTTGCTCTTATCGGTGCAGGAACAATGTTCACCTACATGTCTCTGGCAGCTGATATGCTTGCTGAGCAAGGTATCAATGCCACACTGATCAACCCGCGTAATCTGTCAACTCTCGACACCAAGACCCTCGATTCACTCAAAGACTATAGCGTAGTCATGACAGCAGAAGATGGTATCATCGATGGCGGTTATGGTCAGAAAGTTGCGTCATATCTCGGAGAGGCACCGGTAAAGGTGATCAATCTGGGTCTTCCCAAGAAATTCCTTAACCGCTACAACTACTCCGACCTGCAGAAGGAATGCGGCTTGACACCAGACCAGATCGCCCAAACCGCTATATCTGCATTGAAAGCGTAAGATTTCAGGTATAAGTTTTTTTAAGTCTTATGTGATTTATAAATTTTATAAGATTTATAAGTCATATAAGATTTATATTAAACCCTTAAACCTTCTAAACCAATTAAACCAAAATATGACTGGAATTGGCTTCTCATACCGCAAGTACATCGCCGTCATCGCGTTGCAGATAGTGCTCGTGATGACGGTTCTTGATGTGACTGTGGTCAATGTGGCGTTGCCTATTCTTGCCGAAAAATTCAGCATAAGCAATTCATCAGCAGTGTGGATTGTCACCATATATCAGTTGGTGATAACCATGCTGCTTCTTCCTGTCAGCTCTATTGGCGACCTTCATAGCTACAAACGGACATTCCTTGTAGGCGTGGTGGTCTTCACGCTTTCATCTGCCATGTGTGCAGCTGCGCAAAACTTCACCATGGTGGTCATAGCCAGAGCCATCCAGGGTATCGGAGCGGCATGTGTGATGGGGGTCAACATAGCCCTTGTCCGTCTTATCTATCCTCGCGAGATACTCGGTCGCGGTATGGCGCTTAATGCTATGTGCATAGCCATAGCCACGGCGGCTGGTCCTACGATTGCAGGAGCAATCCTCTCGGTTGCATCATGGCATTGGCTCTTCCTTATCAATGTGCCGCTTGGCATCATCGCATTTTTCATAGGATGGAAACTTCTACCGCAGAATCCTCCGGTCGAACATAAACCACGTTTTGATTGGCAAAGTGCTATTGAGAATATGATAGTTTTCGGGCTGATATTTTTCGCATTAGGAAACTTTTCAAGAAAGGGAGATCTGCTGCTGAGTGCGATATTACTCGTTGTCGGTGTTACTGTCGGAATCTTTTATGTGAAGCGTCAGTTCGGTCATGAGCAGCCGCTTCTCCCTGTCGATCTCTTCCGCAATTCGATGTATACCATGAGCATTGCCACATCAGTGTGCTCTTTTATGGCTCAGAATATTGCGATGATCGCCTTGCCGTTCCTATATCTCAACGGTTATCATTTCTCAGCAATATCTACCGGTCTGCTGATGACACCATGGCCATTGGCTACGATGATTGTATCTCCAATTGCGGCGAGATATGTGGAGAAGCATAATCCCGGTACTACTGCAGCCATGGGGATGGGGGTGTTTATCGTCGGCGTGCTGCTGCTTCTCTTCACTGGAAGCAATCCTTCGGAATGGAATATCGCATGGAGGATGGCAATATGTGGGGTAGGATTTGGTATGTTCCAGACTCCAAATAATATAGTGATGGTCATGGCTACTCCTGTCAATCGTTCAGGTGGCGCAGGAGGTATGCAGAGCACAGCCCGACTGGTAGGTCAGACCCTTGGAGCGACCATCGTCAGCACAGTCTTTTCCCTCCTTACCCACGAGACTACAGCTATCACCGTCTGCCTCTACATCTCAGTAGCCTTTGCCCTCTGTGCAGGCATCTTCAGCTATACCCGCACTCTCGGTCATAAATCAGAACTACATATGTAGTGTGAATAAAAATTTCTTACTTTTGTATTGGATTTTCCCACAAAATTATGTAATTTTGCGATGCAATACCGATTATTCCAAATCGGTCGGGAAGATTACATCACCTTGGCAATTCGGCTGCGCAAGCGGCGGAAAGTGATGGAACGGCTCTTCTTCCTTGATGCTACTGGCATCTAAATCTAACATAGATTGCTTCCCGTTTGCAATATTTTTTTGACAATCAGCATTGTCTATACCTTGCAATACCTCTCCGGATTGTAAGGAATGGCAATATGCAAACGTAAAAAATATGCAATCTAAAATGAGCCGATATTCACAAATATCCGTTTCGACAAATACGACATCAATGCCTAAGCAAAGTCCCCACAAGGACTCCATCACTTACGGCACCGCTAATTTACACCCTTTTTTAGCATCCAACCACTAACACCACTCCCGGCACAGATTGGCCTGGGGAGCCAATCTGTGTCCCTCTTTTGAAAAAAGTATACACTGACTACTCAAAGAAAAATAGACATCTTAAAAACTTCTTATTCTCCTCTTGCGATTTCCCAAAATAACTGTTGGCTAAGTTCATCTATTGATAAATTTCTTATATTTCCTTTTTCGCTTAGTTCATTTGCCAGATGTGACTCTGCTACAGAGGCTAAAGCATCATTTCCACTCAAATTGAAATGATCTTTTACTCTGATAAGTAATTCTGAAAGTATTTTTTCGATATTTGTTTCCATAATTAAAATTCAATCTCTATATAAAAATTTCAAGCTTTCTTGAGTACAAAAACAATACTGTACGTATGTCGGTCCCGGATAGGTCAATCTTGAAGCCAATTCTTGAAGGTGGTCATGATTTAATATTTCATTGCTGAACTTATGTTTATAATCTGCAATTATTGGATCAACCCTTGAATCAGCTACCGGACCAATTACAATATCATAACCATGATCATAAGGTGGGATTAATGATTTATCCCTGTTGCGCATAACAAATTCAGCCCATTCCCAATTATATTTCCGAAACTCTTTTATCCTTATACTTGGCGGACACGTGGACCGATTAAAAACAAAAGGATTCACTTCTGCATTTCCACACTGTTCCAAATCAACACATCTATTGGCCATATTAACAGCCCTACCGTAATCGGGTGTTAGATAAAATCCGGCACCAAAATCCTTGTATTTTCTAGAACATTGCAAATTAATTTCCAAGATCTTACAGTTACTGCCGTGATAAAGCCTCATAAAGCACCGCCATTATTTGCACACACTCGTGAGAGATTATACGCAATATCCTCATAAGAAAGAGTCTGCTCTATATCCTTATATTTCATAAGATATTCAACTCCTTTGAAGGTTTTCAAATATCTGAAAGCCCCGGCAAGTGATATGCCTTTAATTTTTGAGAAATTATGAATGACAGAGATAAGGAAAGTGGCGGAAGATACATCATCGCTATTTGAATTCACCACCTTAAACTGCAATTCAGATCCCATCTTACCCAAAATGAAAGATGCTACCTCAGGAGTGATAGGTGCTCCGTTTTCTATTTTTGACACGCGAGACTCCTTCAAGCCAATAAGAGACCCAAGTTGAGCTTGTGTCAGCCCAGCACTCTTTCGCTCCATTCGAATAATTGTTCCTAAAGTTGTGGATTCTGTTTTTTTCTTATTGTTCATACAGATTTCTAATTAAAAAGTATTTATTATCCAAATTTTGTAAATACAAAATTACACAAATTTTCCAATTTAGGAAAGTTTTGATGCTGAAAATTATCTAAATTCACCGAATAAAACACTTGATCTTCAAGCGCACCTGCTACTATGATTGTAGTAATTTTGCATTGTAAAACCGATCGGCACTCGCTGACGGCAGGGAAGATTACATCACCTCAGACTATTCGGCTGCCTCCAGGGCAGCGGGAAATGATGAGAACTGCTCTTCTTTCCTTGGCGCCACACCAATGGCTCCTAAATCTAATATATCAATTTTCTCAATCATCTTGCAAATAATTACAATAGATCACTCATCTACCATCACGAATAAATTTAAATACCATATCCAGCCCAGACTCTTCAGGGTACCATAAGCAAGTGTCAGATAATATCTAACACAATTCTTTCCTGCTGTATATACAACGGACTCTCTATCTATATACAGCATATGTTCAAATTACCTCCGATTTCTAAAAGAGTGATAAATGATTTCTATTTAATATAAAAATATCACGCTCCTCTAATATGGGGCCTGCAGAAAAAGTCAGCAAAGACGTGTTATTAATATTAGGATAGATTACTTGATGAGCAACTTAGTGGCCGTTTCCAAAGTGTGTACGATATATATTCCTGGTGACAGGGCCTGGGTTGTGAGATAGTTGCTTCCGGCAGCAACATTGTTTCCCATCATGTCGCACACATATATTTTTCCTTCCATTGCGACAGATATCGAGCGGTCATTAACGATTATTGATGAATCCGCAGCCGTGATGGCTGAGAGAACTGCCGCAGGATCTTCTCCACCGCCGGCCACATTGAATGTTATTATGCCGTCAACCTCTGTAATATCGGTAATATCGAGGTCGAGATTCATGCCGTCCCATGTCTTGAAATCAGGACTTCCGCCGTATTTATATTCCTTAATCCGAGTTGATCCCGGGAAGGGATAGCCGCGTTGATTTAAGCGGTCGTAGCAGGTACTGTTGGAGGCCTCTACAAGGTCAACATACTGATGCGATTCATCGTTATTGGGGGCATTCCAAACTGTAGCATTATAGTCTATGTGCCATATTAGCATTCCGTGATGCGGCAAATATTTGTCCCAACCCATTTGCTGGCGGTTCTCCAGGATAAAGAATTCGTTTTCCTTCGGAGTCGAAATTACATAAGCCTTGTTAGAATCTAAGATATGCTGGAGTGTGCAGCTTGCAGGACCGGTTATCTCAACGAGGTTGTCGCCCATCCAACCAAGTGCATTTCTTTCGAAAGCAGAAAAAGTTGGAGGAGTACGATTGTTGTTGTTGTAGCAGCCTTCATCCATAACGCTCCAACTCATTGGAGTGTATATAGCGCTTACATCGGTGGTGTTATAAAGGTCGGGGAGACCGAGCACGTGCCCGAACTCGTGGCAGAATGTGCCTATACCATCACGTAAAGTCTTGCTTATCATCTCCGGTCCACAGGCATATCTTCTTAGCTTGACTCCATCAAATTTTTGGAGAAATGTCCTCTCCCATGAATGGGGCCAGACTGTTTCTGAGCCACCTCCAGCTGCTTCTCCCTCGCCTGCATAGAAAATGAATACATTATCAATAAATCCGTCACCGTCGGTGTCATACTGGCTGAAATCTACCTCATCATCAAGAATCTGGGCTGCGTGGAGCATCATCTCTTCCGGCTTAGTATCATTACCATTTGCATCATTTTCACCGTAATAAGAACGCGGATTGGGCAAGGTGACAGGGCCATATACATCAAATTCGGGCACGAATAAGCCCTCTGAGGCATCTACATAGAAATCGCGGCAGCTACCTGTAGCTCCTTTTTCAGAGAACCCCTCCTGTGTGATCATGTCTTTGAAGTACAGCGCTGACTCCTCTGAGAAAGGTACGTCTGAGTAGCCTACGAGAAAAACAAGAACCTTGACATTGCCTCTACATGGGAATGAATGGCTGGGGAATAGTCCTACGCCATCGTGAGTATTATTATTCCCATTTTCATCAGCGGCTCTCATTATTGCTTTGGTAATGACATCTGCTGATAGTTTCTCAACGAAAACCGATTCTTCGGCTGAGCGTTTTTCTGGAGCATTAACCCTGACTCTTGAACTCAGTACTTTTCCTTTTTCATCAATGGTTGCGTAGCAGTATTCACCTTCCGCCGCGATCACCACCTTTTTATCAGATGTGAGGTAATAGTGGTTATGTTCGTCACCCATCACTGTGAGCTGCATCACCGATCCGTCAGGCTGCTGGACACTGCAGGTGGCACCTCTCTTAGCCGGAACTGCCCATGCACCTAAAACAAATGCAAATGCTGCTGGCAGAATTAAAGAACGAATATTCATAATAATGTTTATTTCAATGGTTTTGATAAATTGTATTTCTAAATATTTTATTGAAACCCAAGGTGTGGTCATTGTAGCATCTGTCAGTTTATAGTTGCTTCTTGACAAAATGACTTACAAATTTAGAAAAACTCGTTTTTTTATCAAAATTTGCAGTCGAGAGAACAATTGCCGATTTATTGGGTAATTCCAATGATGTTTATAATGTATAGGTGTTGATAATAGTTACGTGGGGCGTTCGCATATATACCCAAAAAGTAAGGGGTAAACTTATACCTAACTCGCATTAATAGCACAAAATACTTTTTCGTATGAAAAACTCACATTTTTTCTATTTTGTATTCTATGCCGCGATCTTCCTTCTGCTCATTGAAGTTTGCGCCGATGAGGTAGACAGTACGCGAATCCATTGCGTAGCGACCGGCATAGTCTCTCGAACGAATCTGGTCCATGGCATCATTGACACTCTTGTTGTATTTGAATTCAAAAAGATAGACATAATCTGGAGTGAGCACCTCCAGGTCACTTCTCCCTTTATACGAATGTCTCTCAGGCTGAGCTTCCGTTCCTGAGAGAAGGCAAAGTAAGTAGGTAATTGCCCGATATGTGGATTCTCTTTGGTCTTCCCATGGAAGGTCTTTTACCAATGCTTCAAGACGCTTCATAAAAGACTCCGGATCACCCTCATATAGATCATCTTGAAAATTCTGTATACTAAATTGGCTACCGATTTTGTCAGTAGAAGGAGCATACAAGGGGAGAAGATTCTGAGCGAACCCTATCTCCACCTCATGGTTTGGAAACCGCAATGTATACCTCTGTCTGCGGTGATCAAACGAATCTATAGTAAGATAGCCGGTCTGAAACATGAGGGCGACAACGTTGTCCGTATCCAATCCTACGGATATGAGATTGCTGTAAGTTTGGGTCTGTCCATTTAAAGCAGCCGGGTCTATCCCGCTTTTCTTTATTCTTTTGGCAAGGAACGTCGGAGTTCCCGTCTCAAACCAGTACGGTTTGATATTACGACTGAAAAGTGCCTTTAGCACACTATAAGGATTATAGAGTCTATTGCCTTCCTCGCTGAATAGATAGCCGTCATAAAAGTTTCGGAGTTCATCGAGTGTCTGTTCAAAAGATTCCTTACGCCTATCCGCTAATGCCTGAATACCCTCTTTGAAATTTCGGATCAACTCATCTTCTGTCCATCCACATATTTCCTGAAACTCCTCATACATCGATATATCGTTAAGATTGTTGAGATCGCTGAAGATGCTGACCTTGCTGAAACGCGCTACCCCCGTCAGTATGGCAAACTCAATGTAATCATCCATTGATTTCAAGTTGGAGAAAAAGGCCTTCAGTTGCATCTGGTCCTTTTCATACAGCATTGGATTCTCCTCTATGCTGAGAAGTGGTTTGTCATATTCATCCACAAGGATAGCCACTTTCCGTCCGGTAGATGTGGCTATATGTTTTATCAATTGTGAGAAACGGCCTGCAATAGTATCGGCAACTTCGGTAAGCCCATATTCCTTCTCATATTCACCGAGCAGACGGTTAAGCAGGCTGGTAAGTCCGGTTTCTACAGTATAGTCTTCAGAGTTGAAATCAAAATGAAGCACTGGTCTGGGAGTCCAGTCCATATCCATATTGTCGATAGCAAGTCCTTTGAAGAGATCACGTCTGCCGTCAAAATAAGCATGGATTGTAGAGAGAAGCAAGCTTTTTCCAAAACGGCGTGGCCGACTAAGGAAAATATATTTCCCACTATCTATTAGTTTAGCGACAAGATGAGTCTTATCAACATACGTATAGCCCTTATCAATAATTACCGCAAACGACTGAATTCCCACAGGATATTTCATCTGACTCATATTTCTGAATTTTATGCAAAAATAATGTTTTCCTCTTTAATTTGCAAATTATTCCATCAATTATCCGTCCCCGCTGTATTTTCCTGCTCCCCAGCCTCAGCAGCGTGAGCAGACCAAGAGTGAAAGAAAATCTTGCTATACCCTAATTAATTATTATAATGATTATTTTCGCAAAATGATTATAGCAATAATCATTTTTTATTATTTTTGCAATCAATAAAATGATTTGACTGACGACATCTCAATAACATCCCAACCCCCATTGAAGCTAATCAAGTTATGTACTAATTCTTGCGCTGATTCTGATACTCCTTTGGGGTGATTCCTTCGGCACGCTTGAAAAAGCGGCTGAAATGCTGCGGATAGTCAAAGCCTAAGCTATAGGCTGTCTGCGATATGCTCAGTCCTGACGAGAGCATGTTCTTGCCTTTCTGAATCATCAACCGCTGGATATATTTGCTCGCATTTGTCCCTGTGGTACGCTTTATCAAATCTCCCAAATAACTTGGCGACAGACACAGCCTGTCTGCCATATACTGAATCGTCGGGACTCCATGTTCCAACTGCAAGTCTTTATCAAAATAATCATTCAGCACAGAATGGAAGCGACTCAGCAGATCAGTATTGTCAGGACGGCGCGTCAGGAATTGACGGTCATAAAACCGTTGGCAGAAATTGAGCATCAACTCGATATATCCTACAATAATCAGGTCTTGATGCGCATCGCGGGGATTTTCAACCTCCTTTTCAATACTCCGCATCAACCCCACGATGATCTCTTTCTCTTCCTCCGTCATATGGAGCGCTTCATTGATGCGATAGTCAAAAAAGGTATATTTGCCAATATTCTTTTCCAAAGAAGTACCTTGAAAAAGATCCGGATGAAAAAGCAATGCCCAACCTGAAAGATATACCTTCTCACCATTATCCTCCGTGCCTCCAATTTGCCCTGGAGCCACAGCCAACAGCGTCCCTTCCTTGTAGTCATACCGTCCGCAACCATACGTCAGGTCAACCAAGTCATCCCCTCTTAAAAAGATACCATATACACTGTAATCATTAAGCGTATGATAGACCGGTGAAATCCTATCATACTCCACTACACTTACCAAAGGATGCTTATCCGTCACCCCCAAATAGGCTGAATAATCTCCCGGTTTATTGACTTTCAGTATCTTCATAATTCAACGTGGACATTCATTACCACTCCGCAAATTTACTAAAATTTTTCAATTCCACCTAATTTTATTTAATTATTATCTTATTTACATTTAATTAATAATCTGTCATTTCCCCTAAAGCGTTATAGTTACAAATTCAAGATTCAATGGCTCTACATCTGTCAGATGCAGTGAAACAACGAGAGTTTGAGGATGTTGAATTAAAACTAAAAAAACACACAATTATGGAAAAAGAAAAGAAATCTTATTACGTCAACATGATCGAAGCCAAAGACGGAAAAATGGCTGAAGTGTTGAACTTCAACTTCGGTGGCCATCACGACATCGCTGCCATGGTTGAGAAAGCCAAGGAACTTGGCTTCGCAAAAGACAAACACACCAAGGAATTCGTGCTTGCAATGCGTTTCATGCACCATGTAATCAAGAAAAACTCCGACAATCCCCTCTTCGCTCAGTTCGCCCCACAATTCGAGGCTTTCAAGCAGGAGGTAAGGAGCAAAGTAGGTTGCGGTTGCAACTGCAACAAGTAAAAACCTTATGTAAAACAAAATCAAGGATGGACTCCTAACCGAGCCCATCCTTTTCTATGATAGTTAATCGTTGATCGTTACCCCAGCAGTACATCCAATGCCATCATAAGCACGAAGCCGAATGCAAAACCAATTGTTCCAAGGTTGGAATGCTCCCCTTCCTGCGTCTCCGGTATCAACTCTTCTACAACTACATAAATCATGGCGCCGGCAGCAAACGCCAACAAATACGGAAGCAGAGGCACAATTACCGATGCGAGCAAAATAGTAAGAATAGCCCCTACCGGCTCCACAATGCCACTCAACGTTCCCATCAAGAACGACCGCCTTCGCGAATTTCCCGCACTCCGAAGCGGCATCGACACAATAGCACCTTCAGGGAAATTCTGAATAGCAATGCCAATCGACAATGCTATTGCCCCAGCCATCGACATATAGGAATTATGCTCCAATACTCCGGCAAGCGCAACTCCTACAGCCATACCTTCCGGCAGATTATGAAGCGTAATGGCAAACACCAGTTTTGCCGTCTTCGAAAGATGCGATTTAGGGCCTTCACTCTCATCACTGTCGATATGCTGATGTGGAATAATATTGTCAAGGAAAAGGAGAAATCCTATTCCGACCATAAATCCTACGATAGCCGGAATGATACTTGCAAAGCCCTCTTTGCCGGTCATCTCGATAGATGGGATCAGCAGCGACCATACCGACGCAGCCACCATCACCCCAGCCGCAAACCCGGTAAGAGTCTTTTGCAGACGGGGAGCGATGCTCTCCTTCATCAAGAACACACATGCCGCTCCAAGGGTAGTGCCCAAAAACGGCAACAACAATCC
>CAYNEZ010000127.1:0-10117 GCA_964396365.1 uncultured Sangeribacter sp.
GTTCCCTGCTAAAGCGTTGCAAAATTACTGCTTTTTTCTGACTCCACCAAATTTTACAGCATCTTTTTTAGAAAAAAAATCTTTTTTTGCGGAGAGCAGGGAGGGAAGAGCGGAGAAATGATAACGATTTTTAAGGATAAATTTGCGTAATTGGCTAAGATTAGTTAATTTTGAAGTATGAAAACCATAATAATAGCAGAAGCGGGAGTCAACCATAACGGAGACTTTGAGACCGCAAAAAAAATGATACTTGCTGCCAAAGAGGCAGGTGCTGACTATGTAAAGTTCCAGACGGCTGTGCCGGAACTCGTGATATCTGTATTTGCCGAGCAAGCAGAATATCAGAAACAAAACACCGGAATTGTAGAGTCGCAGCTTGATATGTGCCGCCGCATACATCTACCTCTTTCAGCCTACAAAGAACTCAGCGACTTCTGCAAGGAAGTGGGGATCGGATTCATGTCTACCCCATTCGATCTCACCTCAATCGACCTTCTTGCCGAAATCGGACAGGACTACTTCAAGATTCCATCAGGAGAAATAACCAATCTCCCCTATCTCCGCAAAATTGCGGAAAAAGGGATTCCTGTGATTCTTTCCTCCGGCATGGCGACCATCAAGGAAATTGACAATGCCATAAAAGTTCTGACCGGAGAGCATCACTCAACACCTTCGGGATTCAAGCCAACGCTCACACGTAGCGATATCATAGTGCTTCATTGCAATACCCAATATCCTACGCCCTATCACGATATAAACCTGCGTGCCATGCAGACCATCGCAGAAGAATTATTCGTAAAGACAGGTTTCAGCGACCACTCCCTCGGCATCGAGGCGCCTATCGCTGCCGTAGCCATGGGAGCCTGCGTGATTGAAAAGCACTTCACCCTCTCAAGAGAAATGGCAGGTCCTGACCATAAAGCCTCACTTGAGCCTGCTGAACTGAAAGCAATGGTGACATCCATCCGCCACATAGAGGAAGCACTTGGCGACGGAGTGAAGCGCGTCACTGATTCAGAGCGTCCCAACATCGAAATAGCAAGGAAGAGCATAGTGGCGATCAAGCCTATCAAGAAAGGGGAAATACTGACGGAGGAGAATATCTATGTGAAACGTCCGGGGAATGGAGTGTCGCCTATGCTCTGGGATCATGCCATAGGGTCGGAGGCAATACGAGATTTTGCACCTGACGAACTAATAGAACTCTGAGAATGATTGCGATAGCTACATCAACAAGGGCAGATTGGGGATTGCTGACTCCACTTGTGGCAGAAATGACCAAAGAGGGTATTCCTCATACAATCCTTGCCTCCAATATGCATCTTATCCCAGAGATGGGGATGACAATAAATGAAATCAGAGCTACGGGAGAGGAACCTATAGAATTACCGACGGCTGCAAAGACAATTTCGGAGACTCTTGCCAATTCTACGCGGATGCATGGGGAATGGTTTGCCAACAACAAACCTGCAGCTGTCGTGATACTTGGCGACAGATATGAGATGCTTGGGGTAGCCTCGGCTGCTACCATCAATGGCATTCCTATCATTCACATAGCCGGGGGGACAGTGTCGGAAGGAGCTATGGACAATGCCATCCGCAATGCCATTTCGCAGCTTGCATCGCTTCATCTTACGGAGACGGAGAAATGCGCGTCGCGCCTTGAAGGGATGGGGATACGGGAAGAGGATATTGTAGTGACAGGAGCTATCGGAGTGTGGAATGCGCTTAATGTTCCGCTTATGACTCGAGAGGAAATTGAGGAATCGCTCGGGCGGAAATTGCCTGAAAAATTCTTCGTCGGCACGCTGCATGCCGCCACCCTTGACAGCATATCGCCGGAGAAACAAATGGAAGAGTTTCTTGCCGGGCTTGAGGGTTTTATGGAAGCTCGTCCAGGTTATGGAGCAGTATTGACTTATCCCAATAACGATACTGACCCAACTCCATTGATTGCACTTCTTAGAGATTTCGAAGCTAAGCATCCGGACGATATAGTAGTAGTGCCATCGCTGGGCTTGAGACGTTATCTATCGGCAACCGCATTGTCGGAAGGAGTAATTGGGAACAGTTCGAGCGGAATTGTGGAAGTAGCATCTTTAGGAGTGCCTACGCTTGATGTCGGCAACCGACAGAATGGAAGGGAAAGGGCAGTGAGTGTGATACATTGTGATGCTACGCGAGGAGCTGTAATGATGAGCCTATCGCTTATTACTACTCCTATGATAAAGGGGGTTGCCGCAAAAAAGGGGAATCCATATTTTCAGGAGTATACTCCAAAGGTGATGGTTGAGACTATACGAGCAAAAATGAAAAAAGCCCCCGCCGGGACGGGCGGGAGCGCAGGCTCCTGAAATGGAATGTGTGAATCAAACGAGTTTTAGAGCCTGTAGTTCTGATCCTAGACGGTGGATACCCTGTTCTATCTTCTCGAGCTGGGCATCGGATATGTATGTGTCGCCTTTCTTATACTGGCGCATGAGGCTTGGATTGATTCCGAGATATCGGGCAAGAGCCGACACATTGATCATGCTGTAATATTCAAAGAGAGAGGATATGTCGAAATGAAAGGATATTTCCTCTGTTAGTTCCTCTGGCATGAAGTCGCCACGAGACTCATAACTTTCCCTGACCCCTTGATAAGAGTCACGAAAGTCTTTTTTCGCCTCAGCTACAGTGTCACCTGTGCCGAGGAGTGTGACGTGATCCCCCGTAGTGTTGTAGGCGATATATGTGCCATCTGATTGTTTCTCAATACTTACTTCCATAATCCAATTGTTAAGTCATATATAGCTATTTTTCCATAGTCAAAGAAGAGGGAGATTCCCCCTCCTCTTAATTTTTGATCTGCTTTAGCAGGCGGTTCATGAGTCCTTTCCTGACTTCCTGCGACCAGTGCCTTTCAAGAAGGATTGTGATACCAGTGTCAGGATTGAAATACTCATCGTGTTTCCCTCGCGATGTCACGAACTGGAAACCATTTGCGACAGCGAGCCGCTTCATTTCGTTCCATTTCATAATTTCATAGAACTCGTTTTGTTTTCACAACGCAAAGATATAACATTATTGTTATATATGCAAATTTTTAAGTATTTTTTTTATTGGCAAAATTACATAAAAAATATGATCTATAAAATAACCGATAAAACTTTATTCCTTGATCCATAAAACTTACAGTTACGCAAACTGGACTTTTTAATATGCTTGTTTCAAACACAAACTATATTTGCATATTCGAAAAAATATACTTATTTTTGCATCAAACGATGTGATTTTGCATATGAAGACATTATATTTGATTCCGCTCGGGGGAGGGGTAAAGACACGAAACATTACCGTATTTCATAATAATTATATCATGATGGTATTTTTTCGTACATGATATTTGCTAAATTCAATATTTTGTATTATCTTTGTGCATAATATCGCCCTTAGGTGGAAAATACTAAGGCTCGCCTACCTTAAAGGGTAGGCTTATTTTTTATGGAAAAACAAAAAATTATAGTCTATATCGACGGTTTCAACTTTAGACCTCCATCTTTATTAGACAGTTCTTAAATATGCAAGAGGAGAACAAGCTCCTCTGTAAACCAAAATAATTCTTTACATCAGAAATTTACGATAATAAGACATATATAAGAGATTATGGAACTTCTTTACTGAAAGGGACGTCTTCACGTCCTATCTTTATAATAAAGAGAATTAAAAGCACATGGGCATCCTCATATCGTGCAACTTTAAACTCCAAATGGGTTTACTATTGAATCAAGTTTAGTATCTAATTTTTCAATTTCAAAAGAAGTTTGGAGTTCAATATTTGCTTGTCTTAGGTTCAATATTTTATCTTTAAGTAATTGTATTTCTCTATTGTTATTTTCTATGACAGAAGCTATATTTCCACCCAATGCCTTTTTTAATAGTTCATTCTCAGTTAACAATACGGTGAAATCTTCATTTTTACGCTTAATTTCCAATTCCAACCTCTCACATTTTGATTTAAAGTAATCAATTTTTATCTTAGACTTTTCTGCTCTAAGAAATCTAAGTTCAACCTTTGTTCTATTTAAGTGGAAAAACAAAATACATATACTACACAATAAGATAAAAATAATACAATATAATATAGTCATAATTGTTATTGAATATTTGTGTTCACCATAAAAGCAGAACATAATTATATATTAATAAAAAAGCTTAATACTTACAACATGAAAAAGCCCTACAAATCAAAACTTGTGATCTTTAGAAATAGTCTTAATACTTTTTATATATCATACTTAGAGTTTTTTTTAATATTACTATTTAATATAATCTTTAGTTTGGTTATGAAACGGAAAATTGTATGATCGGTTGAGGTACATGCTTGTTCTAACCGCTCAAAGAAGTTATAATCTTTATAACATGTACCTTTTTCAATACTACCTTTTTTGTATTTATCATGCCAGCAGTCAAAAGCCTTTGACCAATAATGATTAAGTTGGATGGATGTTTCTTTGCGACGATTTACAAAGTGAAGATCCCATAAAACAAACTTATGGAATGTATTCACTGGCATAATCCTTATACCACGCCATTTGGTGACCAATCCATGCATAGATATAAAATCATTCGCTGCCTCGAATCTGGTATTATAGATTATTTTCCCTTCACTAAACAGCTTTGGTCTACAACAGTAATACTGCTCTATTACCAATCTGTTATAATCATGAGATAGTCGCCCGCTCGTACCGAACAATTTCCAATATACAAGAACGACCGGGTATTTTTCGTATTGTTTTAACGTATCAGTGAGTGAAGTGTCTTTGAGAGGACAGAGAAACTCGTCAGCATCTATAAATGATGCCCAGTGAGTCTCCCGCCTATAGTGTCGATACCAATCAAGATATGCAGAGTATTGTCCAGGGTATTCAGGCCAGTCAATCAGTGTAATAAGTCCTTGCTCGATATACGGCTTAATTACCTGCATATAATTGTCTGAAGAATTATTCTGATATAGGTAAAAGTGTTCCACCCCCAATATTAAGTGATACTCTATCCATTCCTTCAAAAACGGAGCTTCATTTTTGAAGATGAGAATAAGCGAGAGATTGTATTTATATTTATGCGGCTTTATTGGTATTGCTGATGTCAATAAGTGATAAAACAGGTTGACAAAAGGATACATCAAACGCTTCAACCAATAGAATCCAATCGGTCGAAAACCATATTGAAAATTAATATCTTCGCTAAGAATTTTCATAAGATAACCTGAAAGAGGGAAAGAGTCCATTATGCTCTTTCCCCCTCATACATAAATCAGTCGCCCACAATGCCAGAGCAGTTGGTACACCATGAGCAGTGCACGTTCACCACACCACTGTTACCTTTGTAAGGCTGGTCCTCGACAAGCTTCTTAACCTCGTTAAGAGTAGCTACACCAATCATTTCTCTCATAACAGAAACTTTTAAAAGTGAAACTTTAGTTAATTAACACATATTGAGCATACAAGAATCGATCAATTCCATATGCCATAGATATTTTGAGGGTTTCATTATTGAAAATCAAAACATTCACCATGAACAAGTTCATATCCTTTCAGTGCGGTGGAAAGCTTACCCAAGTCTTCCGTATTCAAAGACTCTTTTCTCTGCATAAAGTATTGTACCTGAAAGCTTGAGATGACCTGCAACTCAGCCAACAGCATCTTACATTTCGTCTTGTTACGAGCCTTAACATCTCCTCGGTCCAGCTGATTGTAACCGTAACATGTTCTACACAGTTTAGCTATGGGACACTTCATACAATCGTCATTGATCAGGCTGGCATCATCAGAAAAATCAATACTGTTCATAATTGCCTCTATGCCTTCTCTACCGTGTACTATGGGGAGGAATAAATGACAAGGGTAGGCCTTACCATCAGTATCGTAGATTTGTGTATTGGTTCCTACACCGCAATTTTTGGGAGGAACTGCAGATTCAAATAATAGCTTGTCGAAAGGAAGATCAAAAGGTTGATCCGGCTTATATTGGGGATTATCCAAATAGAAGCCTCCTATTTTCAGAAGCTCACGTCTGTATATTGCTTCATCCTCCTTAGACCAATCCACACCTTCGGCCAAAGAACTTGGAACCCTATAACCTTTCAGTGTAAGGTCAATAATTCCCTGTGCGTAATTGGGTAACGTATCCTTGGATACTGTCATTTTAAAGTATGAGTTTGGCCAATGATGCAGTATATATTCTTTTGGAATCTCCTTGGCGTTGATACCACGATTGGCCATCTGCATTAGGTCATCTCCATCAATGGAAACCACTACACGAAAGTCATCCTTAGCAGATGTAAACCACTCAAGGATCTGAGTAGTGAACAGGGTTCCGTTGGTTGTGGTTTGAAACATCAATGGGAAAGACAGATCAAGCCCTTTTACCCATTCATATATTCTCTTGATGAGCTTGAAATTCACCAAAGGCTCACCCCCGAAGAACTCTATGGCAAGACGTTCTTCAGGATCACGTTCCTTGGTTTCAAACAGATTGAATTCCCGACTAAGAATATCTTTTGCCGTCTCGAACGACATCATCCGCAATCCGATTTCTTTATGCTTTTCAAAGCAGTAAACGCAATTAAGATTGCAACCATGCGTCACCATCAACGAGCAGATACGTGTGGTACGATATTTAGACGAAGTTGTTATCATATGATTCCTTTAATGAAATAATTCTAACAATTTAATTTGATCTATTGGATTGGCTATCTGTACATTCTGAATCATCTCCTCAAATTCAACAGCATCTTTATAATGACATTCAGAAGCCAATGGACAACTATGACATTCAAAACATGTCGGAAACGAATAGTTACTCATGATGTCATCAGGTATGCTGAAATCCTTGATCACTTCCTGAATCGTTTCTGCTGAATAGAAATGCCTCAGCCATCCTATGATATTCTGTTCTTCGTCGTTTAATGATTTACGACACACATAACTACCGATACAAGCCATATATTCATTATATGGCAATCCTTGTTTCTGTCGTTGTTGCATTAGGTGCTTAAAATGAACATTGGCATCCTTGTAATCCTTGTTCTTCACTGCCGATAGGAACAACAACAGATGTTTGTTTACCTGATTCTGAGGTGCTGTGCAGTAGGGAGCAAGTCTCAAAGTCTCATCATTAGGATAATGATTAAGCACGAAATCCCTGACATCCTTCTCGGCCTTGATATTATATAGAGCCCACTGCTTAGCCTCCCCTCCCTCGCTACACCTGAAGTTATCCATCAAGGGATGTAGCCTAAAGGAGTCAAAGTATTCGCCGAAGATATTTTTCAGGCGATCACTTTGGTCGGACAGTCCTGGGATTATAACATGGTAGGCAGGAAAACCAAGGAACGAATTATCCCGAATCAAAATATCAAATCCTCGATCGAAAAGAAATTCGAATACCTTATTTAAATCCACCTTACTGACTCCACTGCCATGCAATACCGGCTCTGAGAAACCATAAGTAGGTATATCCATGAATAAGCGATCTGGCAACAATCCAGTCCCATCCTTCAGACTCTTGAGATACTCTTTATTTCTCAATTTCACGTTGGATCTGGAGGTCATATCCACATTTTCATGAATCGGGTATTCAATGAATCTACTGGATCTTCCTTCTGCCCTTCCTTGGAATATCTCAGTCAGGCAGCGTTCCAATGCTATCTCAGGCCTAAGGTCAGCACCCATCCTGAACATAGTGGTACCATTGGCGGTATTCGTAAGAATAATTCCAACAACAGGAAAACCTCTCCCTAAAGACATATCCTTTATGTCATAGACGTAACCAACTGCTTCCAACTCCTTAAGACGATCCGAAATTATCGACCCATTGAAATAGCCATCAGGGAAAGATGGGGGTGTAATATTATTAAGATAAATAAACTGTAAGACATAACGTTCAAATATCTCGTTGACTCCTTGCAAGATAGCTTCATGTGGAGTATTGCCGGCACATAAGCCTGTAGAACTGTTGGCTCGCGCCAGAACTATAGGTATATTTTCCATAGAACTCTCGCATTTCTTAAATCGCATGTATGGAAGACCAAGGAAGCCTATTGTTATACTATCACGCCACTCCGCCAAGGTATAATGCCATTCAGGGTATAAACTCTTATGCGCATTACAACAATATTCCGCCTCCGCAATGTCGTAATCGTAATTAGGAAACAAGTTTTTAACAAGTTTGAAAAATTCGTGAACGGAATAGGACTGCCACTTTTCATCCGGGAAAAAACGGAACGGCAACGATTTACCATCAGGAATCTTGTCAGAATACCTCATTGCTTCATTTACCAAGAACTTATTCTGCAGGCGTTCCATCAATTCCGCATAGCCACTTGCAAGGGCATAATCCGGAGTCATACCTTTACCATTTGTGCCAATACACAAAGTTTCAAGTCCACAGTTATCTATTTCTATTCGACAGGAATAAAATAGCCCATCAGCCTCGAAGAAGATTTCACGGGTCTTTATGCCAAGCGAAGCAAGAATCTCCTTAATCCTACTTACTGTCTCTTTTGGGGACGCATCTTTATATTGCACATTATATTCCATAAGAATATTCGCCTGCCTTATGAACTCCCCAATTCGGCACTATTGCAATTTTTCCGGTGCAGATATACAAAGAAGCGTAGGAGTCCTCACTTGCTCATTCCGCTCATAAAGGCTCTCGCATTGCCTATCCCAGTGGAACGAGCAACGCAGATGCCTACGCCAATACATACACTACATCCCTATCGTCGGGACGACAATATACATATCACCAAAGACATTCACCGTTGCTGCATTCCTCGACTGGGATTATAATGAATTTGCGAGATTCTTATAAGCCAAGAATTGCGCTAAGTAAACGCTCTATAAAAAACCGAACCCTCCCAACCCGGCCAAAGGCCTGTTGGCGTAGGTTCTATTCTGCAAAGTTATAATTTTCTTGTGAATCTACAAAATTTATCTTAAAAAAACACAATATTATCACACGGCTATTTCAGTTTAATATATTTTAGTGCTATTTTTTTACCTTAGATTCTGACAATCCAGAATCAATTATTATCTTTGCGCATAATACGCCCTTAGGTGGAATTTTCGTGTATAATATTTGCTGAATTCAATATCTCATTGTTAATATTAACATCATTTTCCCTCAAAATATTTCGGTAGTTTGACACATAAATTTCTGTAATTTTTTGGCTGACATATTTGTATATGTCAAATTTATTTATTAACTTTGTAGCACCATGTAGTGATATTAGACATGGCACTGCATATGAAACTCAAGATATCCAGATCGAAGAACTCATGCACGCTATATGTGCAGAAGGCATACAGGGACAGGACTGGCAAGAGCACGTCCAAGATAGTGGAGCGGCTGGGGTCGCTGGAGGAAGTGCGCCAGCGTGCGGGCGGCGCAGACCCGATGGAATGGGCGAAGTCGTATGTGGCCAGGCTGACAGAGGAAGAAAAGGCCCAGCGCCGTGTCATCTGCCCACGGCTGCATCCGGATGTGCTCATCAGGAAGGATGAGCTGCAGAGCGTCGGGTGCGGCTACCTTTTCCTGCAGCGGATCTACTACCAGCTTGGGATCGACCGCATATGCGCGCGACTTTCAAAGGAGCACAAGTTCGAGTATGACCTCAGCGCAGTTGTTGAGCTGCTGGTGTTCGGGAGGGTGATTGCCCCGGCATCCAAGCGTGCCACCTACCTGAAGACGGATACGCAGCTGTCCTCTCCCGACCTGGCGCAGCATGACATATACCGTGGCATGGACGTGATCGCCGAGGGGTTCGACTACATACAGGAACGGCTTTTCAAGAACTCGCTGTCTGTTGTCAGCCGGGACACGACTGTCCTCTACTACGACTGCACGAACTATTTCTTCGAGGCCGAGCGGGCAGATCCCGTGGTGACGGTGGAGGGCAGGGACGGCGAGGAGACAAAGACTGTGGGGCTGCGCCAGTACGGACCATCCAAGGAGCACAGGCCAAACCCGATAGTGCAGATGGGGATGTTCATTGACAAGAGCGGGTTCCCTATAGCAATGTGCATCAACCCGGGCAACACAAACGAGCAGGTGACCCTTGTGCCGGCTGAGA
>CAYNEZ010000128.1:0-9896 GCA_964396365.1 uncultured Sangeribacter sp.
AGCGGACATTGCTGGCATTAGCTATGTCTCGCGAAACGCAAAACGTAAAACGCAATATATATGCAGAAGAAATTCAAAAGAACGCTTATCACGTCGGCTCTCCCCTATGCCAATGGCCCTGTGCATATAGGCCACTTGGCAGGAGTATATGTGCCGGCCGACATCTATGCACGCTATCTCCGTCTTAAGGGCGAGGATGTATTCTTCGTAGGAGGCAGCGATGAGCATGGTGTGCCAATCACCATCAAGGCAAAGAAGGAGGGAGTGACTCCTCAAGATATCGTAGACCGCTACCATAAGATCATCAAGGATTCATTTGAAGGTCTTGGTATCTCTTTCGACGTATATGGACGCACTACTTCAGAGACTCATCGCAAGACTGCATCCGACTTTTTCCGTCGTCTTTACGACAAAGGTGAGTTTGTGGAGAAAAGTTCTATGCAACTCTATGATGAGGAGGCTGGTCAATTTCTTGCCGACCGCTACGTGACAGGAACATGTCCTCATTGCGGCAACGAAAAAGCTTATGGGGATCAGTGTGAAAAATGTGGTACCTCCCTGAATGCTACCGACCTTATAAATCCTAAATCAGCCATTACAGGAAATACTCCGGTCCTTAAAGAGACATTCCATTGGTTTCTTCCTCTTGATAAGTGGGAACCAAAACTTAGGGAGTGGATTCTTGAGGAGCACAAGGAATGGAAACCTAATGTGTACGGCCAGTGTAAGTCATGGCTTGACCTTGGACTTCAGCCACGTGCTGTGAGTCGCGACCTTGATTGGGGTATTCCTGTGCCTGTAGAGGGAGCTGATGGAAAGGTGCTCTATGTATGGTTTGATGCTCCTATAGGATATATATCAAATACTATAGAGGCTCTTGGCGACGATTGGGAACGTTGGTGGAAGGATCCTGAGACCAGGATGTTGCATTTCATTGGTAAGGACAACATAGTATTCCATTGCATTGTCTTCCCTTCAATGCTAATGGCAGATGGAAGCTACAATCTTCCGGATAATGTGCCTGCCAATGAGTTCCTAAACTTAGAGGATGATAAGATTTCCACTTCCCAAAATTGGGCAGTTTGGCTACATGAATATCTTGAGGATCTTCCCGGGAAACAGGATACACTGCGCTATGTGCTGACAGCGAATGCTCCTGAGACCAAGGACAATAACTTCACATGGAAAGATTTCCAAGCCCGCAACAACAATGAGCTGGTAGCAATACTTGGCAACTTTATCAACCGTGCGGTAGTGCTTACTCATAAGTATTTCGATGGTGTAGTGCCCCCTGTGAAGACTCTTGAGACTGTAGACACCCAGCTGATAGAGGAAATAGGCAAACTAAAGGTTGAGATGACTGAGGCGCTTGATACATTCCACTTCCGTGAGGCTCTTAGGGTAGCCATGGACATGGCTCGTGCAGGTAACAAATATCTGCAGGAAACAGAACCATGGAAAGTGTCAAAGACCGATATGGAGCGCACAGGCACTATCCTTAATATTGCTCTCCAGACCTGTGCTAATCTTGCTATCGCTTTCGAACCGTTCCTTCCCTTCATGGCTGCAAAGCTTCTGAAGATGCTTGGTGGCGATAAGATAAGCTGGGATATGCTTGGATGCTTTGATCTTGTGCCTACAGGTGCTAAAATAGGTCAGCCTGAACTGCTTTTCGAGAAGATTGAAGATTCAGTGGTCGAAGCCCAGGTGCAAAAGCTTAAGGCTGCTAAGGAAAAGAACAGACTGGCAGCTTGGCGACCAGCTGAAGTGAAACCTAATGTAGACTTCGCTACCTTCGAGAAAATTGATATCCGTGTAGGTAAGGTTTTGGAATGCTCCAAGGTTAAGAAATCGAAGAAACTCCTTCAGTTCCTGATTGATGATGGTATGGAGAAGCGTACTATACTTAGTGGTATCGCTGAGAGTTATGAAGATCCTTCGGTGCTTGTAGGCAAGGAAATATGCTTCATTGCCAACTTCGAGCCACGCAAGATGATGGGCATTGAGAGTCAGGGTATGATTCTTTCGGCTGTCAATCCGGATGGTAAGTTGACTGTCATTTCCCCATCGGCAGAAGTTGTGCCGGGCGCATCTGTAGGATGATTTTAAGTTTAGGAAGTCGTATTTAGCGCGACTGAAGAAACAAGTAATAAAAAATTAATGGTATGACTGCCTAATTCGTGCAGTCATACCATTTTTGTTAAGATTTATTAAGAATTTTATTTTGGAGAGCCGAAATTTATCTGCTACCTTTGCACTGGAAATAATTAAGAATGCATTATGCATTATGCACAATGCATGATGATATTTTTTTTATTCAAAATTTAAAATATAAAATTCAAAATTATACAATATGGCAAAGAAAGTAGTGAAAAAGCCTACTGGCGGACGAATCGCCGATATGGACGAAAAGCGCAAGGCTCTTGATGTGGCTATGGCCCATCTCGAGAAAGATTTTGGAAGTGGTACCATCATGAGGCTTGGTGATGATGCTGTCCAAGACGTGGAAGTGATACCTACTGGTTCGATCGGACTTGACTATGCACTGGGCGTAGGAGGTCTGCCACGAGGCAGAATCACCGAGATATATGGACCTGAATCATCAGGTAAGACCACACTTGCTATCCATGTGATAGCAGAGGCTCAGAAAATGGGTGGCATATGCGCAATTGTCGACGCAGAGCATGCTTTCGACCGCTTTTATGCAGAGAAACTTGGCGTAGACGTCAATAATCTTTGGATAGCCCAGCCTGACAATGGAGAGCAGGCTCTTGACATAGCAGAGCAACTTATCAATTCGGGTGCAATAGATGTGTTGGTAGTAGACTCAGTGGCAGCCCTCACGCCTAAGGCTGAGATAGAAGGAGAAATGGGTGACAAGAATGTTGGTCTGCATGCTCGCCTTATGAGCCAGGCAATGCGTAAACTCACAGGTACAATCGCCAAGACCCGCACTTGCTGCATCTTCATCAACCAGATTCGTGAGAAGATTGGTCTAATGTTTGGGAATCCGGAGACAACGACCGGTGGAAATGCTCTTAAGTTCTATAGCTCCGTACGTCTTGAAATCCGTGCCAGTGGCTTCATCAAAGATGGCGAGCAGGCAGTAGGACGCACCGCCAAGGTGAAAGTGGTGAAAAACAAAGTGGCTCCTCCATTCATGAAGGCTGAGTTCGAGCTTCTCTTTGGCGAAGGTATCTCCCGTGTAGGCGAGATAGTAGATCTCGGCGTAGAACATGGTATTATTCAGAAATCGGGTGCATGGTTCAGCTATAATGGTAATAAACTTGGACAGGGACGCGATGCAGTGAAGCGTGTGTTGAAGGAGAATCAGGAACTTGCGGACGAGATAGCTGATAAAATCACTGAGAAGATGAATGCTGACCGCGATTCACGCAAGCCTGCAGGGAATCCTTTCCTTCCCAGCCGCGACAGCAAGGTAGTGTCGGAAGATGAGGATATGGACATTGCAGCCGAACCTGGAGCATCAGACAATGCTGAGGATCTTTTTGGCGATGACTTCGCTCTGTGATAAATATATAAGACATAATAAAAAGGCATTAGGAAAATCCTGATGCCTTTTTTCTTTTATTATCTTTTATTATTAGAGTGCATTCATTTAAAAGATATTTTGCTGGTCTTGTTGCCTTGGCGGCGGATAAAGATGCCATTGGAAGGATCAGCTACTTTTACACCCTGTAGGTTATAATATTCAACAGGAGCATTCTCGCGGGTCTCAATATTGTTAACACCTGTTGATGAGTCATTATAGCCAAATACTATAGTCATATCAATGGATCCTTTGTCTCCTACATATCCTGATACATTCAGGTAAACATAATACTGATCATAACCCTGAGCAACTTCTTCTTCTGTACACTTATAGACATATGTGTAGTCTGTATTTACATATCCTGATAAGTAATCTACTGACATCTTCTCTCCACTTTCTTCCTCAACTTGAACTGTCATATATTTGTTGTCGGGAGTACGGAAGTAAGGATATGCTTCATATCCTTCGTCGACTTTAATGTTTCCAATAAAGTTAACCTTTGCTACATTCTTCGGGTTGAAGTTGCTTACAGAATAAGAAATGGAATAGTCAGTGCCAAAGATATTCTTCAATGTGTATGTTCCATCCGACATGAAGTCAAGTTGGGCATCAAACGATTTCAGTGTTATTTCTGAATAATTTTCGTCATCATTATAATCTGGATAATAGTAAGCTTCATCAAAATCAACGGTCACATCAATTGTCTTAGTTACATTATTCTGTGGATCATCGACGGGATCATCTGCTTCAGGTTCGTTAAACCAGAATTCCACATAAAGCCAGGGATCCTCCTCACCTTCACCAGTAAATAGTTCTTTGTCGTATGCGTCAGTTTCAGCGTTATATCCGTTGAATGTGCCGGATATCATAAATGTAGCAACATATTCATATTTGTTGTCAGTATCCGATTTATCATATCGATACACAGAAGACCCGTCTTCTCCTAAATAGATGAAAGAATATCTAAGTCTTACCCAATCATCGATTCCGTTCAGGTCATATATCCAGAATACAGGATGCTTGTCATTACTATTCTTTATATAGTAATATCCATCCCATCCTTCTATTGCCGCAATATTGCTTGTGACTTCAATCGGAGATGACTTGCCTACCTCAGGCTGATTGAATTTGAATGAAAAAGGAATGCCAAGAGTGGTATCTGAGGTCTTAAATAGGTTTGCAAGGGTATAGATACCATCAGCATCTTTTGTCAGGTCTGCATCAAAGTCATATGCAATTTCGTTGCCGTTTTCATCGCTTATATAGACTGTCACTTCTTCTGCCATAGCAGTTAAGCTGGAAGCAAGTAGTAAGCCTCCAAGAAAAGTAAAAATTTTCCTCATGTAGTAAAAATTTAATTATTAATAGTTTAGTTATTATTAAAAACATCTGGAATATCGAATTTGCTTGAACTTCTTTTGATTGTTTTACACAATTTCATTAAAAAATATTTCAGACCTCACAAATTTACAAAATATTTTTTGTTTTGCAAAAAAAATTATTAATTTTGTAAAAATAAAGAAGTTGTTTAAACAACTTCAATGCTATAATCTGATAAAATAATGAGAAATTTGAAAATAAAGATATTATGTGCAGCTTTCGTGTGCTTTATGTCAACTCCAACTTTTGCCCGGCAGTTGTCGGTAGAAGATGCACTAAGTAAAGTTCCGGAGAGATTCTTGGAGTCCAATACAAGGTCAAGTCAAGAGGTTGTGTATACTGAAAAGGTGGGTGATCTGAAAGTGGCATATGTCATTTCTGCGCAAAAAGATGAAGGATATGTAGTGGTGGCAGCCGATGATCTTCTTCCAGCAGTACTTGGATATTCAGATAAAGGGGGATTCGACAACGAATCTATGCCTCCAGCAATGAAATTCTGGCTTAATGAATATGGCAGACAACTGGAATATGCAGGAGCATGTGGATGGAATACATCCGCAGTAAGAAAGATAACAAATCATCCATCCATCACCCCTCTTTGCGAAGCTACATGGAGCCAGTCAAGTCCTTTCAATGACAATTGCCCTGTTATAAATGGAAAGAAAGCTCCTGCCGGTTGCACTGCCACTGCCATGGCACAGGTGATGTATGCCCATAAATGGCCTATAGAAGGAACTGGCGACAATACTTATATATCAGGCACTTCACGAGATAGGATGTATTTTGATTTTGGTGCCACTACCTTTGATTGGGATAATATGCTGCCATCCTATTCCGCGCAATATTCGGCAGCCCAGGGAGCTGCTGTCGCCATTTTATTGGAGGCTTGTGGCAACGCTGCCCTTATGTCTTACGGAGCTTCTGCTTCGGGAGCATACCCTTATGATGCTATTTACGGCATGGTAAAATTTTTAAAATATGACAAGTCAGCCTTATTACTGGAAAGAGATTATTACACATCGGAATTATGGAATGATTTGGTTTATTCCGAACTTGCCGCTGGGCGTCCGGTAATATATGGTGGTTACGATTCAAAATACCAGAATGGTCATACTTTTGTAGTAGATGGTTACAATGAGGATGGATTTTTTCATCTCAATTGGGGGTGGGGAGGCATGAGCAACGGATATTTTTTGCTTACAGCGCTCGATCCTGCAGAAGAGGGTATTGGTGGTTCAGGAGCCGGATATAATTTCCGTCAGAATGCAATCATCAATGTGATGCCTGCAAAAGAGAATTCGGAATACCAGCTTGAAGTGACATGGTATGGTCCTTTTACCACAGTCAATAAGGCTTACACTCCTCTTGGTGAAGTAGATTTCATAGTTGGAAATGATGGCGTGTTTCAGGGGTTCACTTTAGAAAATACCAAGGCTACAATGGGTGTCAAATTGGAATCCATCGATGGAGGCGACGTTGTGTTTTATCCCGCATCGGAAGTTGAATTTTCAAGTCACTATAGCGTATATGAAGCTGAGATGTATAACAAATTTTCCATCCCAGTCTCTTCCTTTCCTAAAGAAGGAACCTTTATAGTAACTCCAGCATATGAGCATAATGGATCTTTGAAGGATGTCATGGTGAAAGTAGGAGAAACAAGATCTCTTATCATGACTTGCTCTTCAAGAGGAGTGAAATTTGAGACACCTGAGGCTTCAAGGACTTTGTCGGCAGATAATATAAAAGTCATAAATAAATTGTATTCCGGAAAGTCATGTACGATTACTGCTGATATTCATAATTCAGGTGAGGAATATCTCGGTCTGATAAAAGCTGGATTTGAGAATTCTGAGGGTCAGGTGCGAACTTGGCTTGAAGCCGTACCCGTCAATTTGGCTGATGGAGAATCAGTAAACGTCATATTTTCAGGAGTCTTGAATTCATATAACACCACACTGGCTCCCGGGAAATACACGCTCAATATTTTTGATGAGGCTGGAGAATCAATTTGTGAAAAGCCCATCACTGTTGAAGTTTTTGAGGCTCCTTCAGGGCGACCTGTGTATGATATCTCTTTGGAAATTGCTGACTGCAGTGATGGTGACGGTTCAAAAATTAGTCCTTATTTGATAGGAGATGAGATTGATTTGGATGTTAAGGTTGATGTAATATCCGGTCTTTTTGATGATGTAGTGGCTCTCTACGCCTATTATGAAGACAATAGTGATGTGGAGTTTGCAAGCAATAGTGTCAGTTACAAGAATTTCTTTGTTTCAGAAGGCGACAGCCAGTCAGTAAGCTTCCATCTTGGCACTTCTGATTTTGAGATTGATCGTATCGCATATATTCGCGCATATGGATGGACGAGTGACTGGAGTGCCGAATCTCTTGGTTGGATTGGACGTTCAGTATTTGTGAAGCGCACCTCAAGCAGCGTCTCATGCATTGAAGGAGAAAAGTCGAAGCTTTCTCCTAACCCTGCGACAGACTACACGACTGTGGAAGCAGCCTCTGCCATAAGGAGTGTTGAAGTATATTCTCTTACTGGGCATAAGGTATTGGATATCTGTGGCAATGGAGCAGAGAGTATGGATATTGAAGTAAGTCTCCTTCAGGCAGGGCATTATATTGTGAGAACTATCACAGTTAATGGCGTTGAAACTCATCGACTGTTGAAGAAATAATCCCGGCGTTGTAGCAATTGAATATCTCAATTTCAGCAATAAAGAAAGACCCGGAATCTTCCTAAGATTCCGGGTCTTTCTTTATTTGCATGTAATTTATTTTGTGTATTTCGCTTCTGTATTTTCAAGGTATGGGAATCCATCATACCATGCATTCCAATTAGTGAATTCAAACGAACCATCATCGTTGATTTTTCCGACTACAGCACTTGTCTCACTTACACTGCTTGCAAGAGTATACCATGTATCTACTGTCATAGGATCTACTGTGAGTGTCTTGTCAGTCATATTGATCTTGACATTCATGGTCTCTTTGTTGAAGTTTAAGGCAGGCATGGAGATGGTGAAATCATCCACTTTCTTGATTTCTACAGTTGTACTGACACTGAATGGCTCAAATTCCCAGTTGTCTGTGATCGATGTCAATCCAGACATGGTCACATTCCATGTGCCTACAAAATCATCAGCTGGAGAGCCGGTTGCTTCTCCCTTCCATGTGAACACGTCGGTGACATAGTCATTTGCATTGTCGCTCCAGAGATAGACTTTCACGCTTCCACCGGACTGACTTCCTGAGAAAAGCGAATAGTTCCACCATTGATATACATATGCAGTGGATATATCCTTTCTTCCTGTCGGCACTAAGTATGTATATGAAGAGCTGTCATAATCATAGTCGCCTGTTAATGAGAATGTATCCTCAGGATCACTGTAGTCAACTTTGAAGTCAAGGTCGTAGCCTTCAACTCCATACCATCCTTGGATTGCATAATTATTGTCTCCGTAGCATACTATAGTTGCTGTCCAAGATTGTCCGAGCAGTTCACTCCAGTAGGTTCCTTCCGCTTTCCAAAGGAATATTTCCTCTACGGTGAAATCTAGCGTAGAGTATTCTCCTTCCGATTCATAGCCACCTTTGGAGGATAGAGCTTTCACAGAGATTGTATAGTCGCCGATTTCAAGATTGGAGAATGTCAGTGTGCGAGAAGTCTCTGTGCCTGACTTCACTGTAACGCCCGAAGAATTGGTTAGAATGTAATAGTACTCAGTGGCATTGGCTACGCTTTTCCAGCTCACTACATATTTACCCCCCTGCAGGTTGCACTCCAATATGGGCGCACCGATTGCTTTAAGAGCTGTTGTGGTTGCCTTCAGTTCAAAAGTTTTGGATGTAGTGTATTCGCTACCCAATGCTGCATAAGACCATACTTTCAAGGTATATTCAGTAGCGGGTTGCAGATCTCCTATAGTGATGCTGTTTTTGTTTGTTACACTTCGGATCACGAGCAGATCGTTGTTGTCATACAGCTCATATCCGTATTGAGTTGCACCAGCCACCTTATCCCATTCAAAAGTAATGGAATTATAGGTCACCTTTTCGGTTTCCCCCTGGGAGGTCTCTAATGCAGTCAGCACTTCGTCGTCATTGCATGACGTCATTGCGCCAAAAAGAGCCACGATTGCCAGAACCCGGATTATCTTATTTATTTTCATATATTTTTTACTTAAAATTCGTGACCTCAATATAAAGGTTATGAGGTTATAAAGTTATAAGGTTAAGAGGGGGCTATTCGAAGGGATTGAACTTGGGTGTGAAGTTAAGCTCAAAATATTCCCATGCACCGGAACCATCGGCAAATTCTATGTATGACTCCAACATACCATAACCTTTCTTGAAGTTAAAATAGCATCCTTTGTCATCTCCATCATATATATAGAATGTCAGATATTCAATAGACTTATATCCCGCTGCGGGTGTCCAGATAGCAGGATATTTTGCCTGTTCTGTGTTGTAGAAATACCATGGGTAGTCCTCATCTTCTTCATATTCTGACGGCCAAAGTTCATAATAAAACTTGCAGTTGGTGTAAGGATATATCACCGGTGCGGTCATGGATTTATCTGGAACATAGAACACAAAATCTGTTCCTGAACCCATGAAATCAGGTATCTTAAAACGTTCAGTCCCTTCCAGTATATATAATGTGCAGGTAATATCAGGATAAGTTTCATAATAGGATGACATCACCACATCATCTGCCAGGAGTTCCCAGCCGCCTGTAGTAGTCAATTTCAAAGTCATCTGAGAAGAGCCGGCTCCGTATATAGCTGCATATTGAGGATCAATCTGCAGAATCACGTCGCCTTTAGTTTTCAACGGCATGTCGGTAGCATCAATTTCAAAACTCGCAGTCTCTTCTCCTGCTTTAAATTCCACCGACGTAGGAACTACAACACCTTCCGGACAAGACACTACCTTGAGAGGTACTGAGGCCGCT
>CAYNEZ010000129.1:0-9679 GCA_964396365.1 uncultured Sangeribacter sp.
ATACATAATCGCTTTTCTCAAACTTTGAGGATGTCTCTCGAGTAATAATTTCCATTGTAGGATTCACAAGAGGGCCCGATCCCATATAGAGAATATTATACTCACCAGCACGTTCAAGAACCCACGACTCTGTATCCTTGATATAGGCACGGTCGTCAATATATGAGTTAATGGCTATACTCTTTTCAAGCCATGGAAGAGCCTCTTCATAATGCTTCATCTGCATCAAGACACGTCCTCGAAGCGCATAGCCAAAAGCCTTTCCAGGGCGACAGACATCCCCACTCTTTTCAGGTAAGAGATCGAGAAGCTCTTCAGCACAATCCTCAAGAATGTGGTCGTAGCACTCAGCAAGTGTCAGCTTCTCCTTCACCTTGGTATTGTCAATGTCAGTCACATAAGCAATTCCACCTGCTATAGCAGCCCTTTCCGGAGTATCGTACTGCTCTGCATGAATCACAAGGGCAAGCCAATGGAGGTAGGCGCGGATCACACGCGCCTCAGCCTTCAGCTGAGGTTTCTTCTCCTCCATTCCAGTAGCCTGATCAATTTTGGCAAGGAGAGTATTGCAATAATTGATATATTTGTAAATAGCGTTGTATCGTGCATCTTCCTGTGCCAATGTGATGCGGTCCACGCTCTCGTCATACGCAAGATATGCATAGGCAAGAGTATTGGTATTACTCATCATCTCAGGAATGGAAGTTCCCATCCCGACTGCTTCACCACATATCTGAGATAGATCGTAATAAGGGAAGTCTTCCAAACTATATTCTTGATTCAATAGGAGCTCAAGGTCAGTTGTACGGTCGAGAGTAGTCTGGCCCTTGGGAACGATGTCGAGTTGACTGTCGCAAGAAGATGCAAGCAGAATAAAGCCCGACAGTATTGTTGCTGATAATATTTTATTCATTGTCAATTATGTCTTAAAAACTGAAAAGGATACTGAATGTATAGCTTCTGGGAGTCTTGGGATAGCGCTCTCCTGACATTGCATTGTTTGCTTCCGGATCTACACCTTGGTTGTTGCGAACCCAAGTGCAAAGGTCGTTTATCTGAAACCTCAGACGCAAATCACGCATCATGATTTTCTTGCAGATCTTCTCGTCGAAATTATAACCGACCACAAGATTACGGAACTTCAAGAAATCAGCAGGAACTACTGTCTGCGAGCCCAATGTACCATTGCCCACAACGTGGCTTCCTCCCAGATGCCATTGGCAGGATATTTGTCAGAACCTTCCCTCCAATAATTGAGATAGCTTGCCGGGACGGCTTCGAGTTCAGCCAAACTACCGAAACCGTAGACAGAGCCATCTGAAGTCCACTGGTTGCAGTCTACACGCATCACATGGCCGCCATAATAGCTTAGCATAGCCGAGAGCGTAAAACCTTGCCACTTTATCATCGGGGAGAAAGACGCAATGTATTTAGGATCGAGCGAACCAGAGTAGACAATGTCATTGACAGTGAACTCTTCTGAGTTAATGTCGGAGGTGCGAATATTTCCCTGAGCATCTCGCCAAGAGTAATATTGCATCTCGCCATCATTAACCATCCCGGCAAAATCGTATGAGAAAAGCGAATGCACAGGATAGCCTTTGTGAAGCGTCGAACTTTGCAGGGCTTCTGCTCCTGTTGCAGGAAGATGGTCAACTTTTGTCACTTTATTGTGGTTGTAAGCCAGTGACAATTCAGCGGAAATACCCACATCCTTACGTGAGAATTGACGAAGTATATCGCCATTGAGCTGAAGTTCGACACCTGTATTAAGCACCTTGCCATTGTTGATCTTCAGCATCGTCCAACCCGTAGTTGGGTCAAGGTCAGTATTAGTCAGCAGGTCAGATCCTCGCTTGGAGTAGAAATCAATCGCACCCGTCAGGCGTGAACCCCACAGAGAAAAGTCAACGCCTGCATTCCAAGTAGAAGTCTTTTCCCAACGGAGTTGCTCATTAGGAGGAGTGTCAAGTGTGACATACTTGTTACCATAAACTGAATTGATCCCAATGCTACCTGTAAGATATGACGAAACGTCGTTGGCGATATTTCCTGTGAGGCCATAGCTGACGCGAAGTTTGAGGGCATCGAGCCAGTCAGTGTCGCGAAGGAAAGACTCATTATGCATGTTCCAGCTCAGACCCGCTGACCATAGGGGACGACCACGAAATTTTGGATCGGCGCCAAAAAGGTCAGCCTTATCAATACGGACCGAACCAGTCACTGCATAGCGGGAATCATATACATAATTTCCGGTGAAATAAAGAGAGTAGAATCTGTGTAACACATCGCCTGTAGTGAATGATTCACTCTCAGGTGCACCGGACATAGAATAGTCAGGGCCCATCACGGATGCCGTACCACCTAAGTTCTGGATAAGCCCCCAATTGACCATCATGTTTGCATTTGTCTGTGTCTGGTCGTCATAGCCAAGCATTATGTTTCCGTAGGTCTTTGTGTTCTGTTGGCGGTATTCAAAACCAAAAGCAGCATTTATATCATGTTTTTCGGCAAATGTATTGTCATAGTTGGTCTGCGCACGGAAAGTATAGTAGGATCCTTCTGAAGTGTTTGTACTCAGCATTCCCCCATCCGGAATATGATGTGTCACCGTGCCAGTCGCCTTATCGTAAGCAGTATAGGAGTTATACATTTTGCGCATCTTATAAGATTCAGCTGAATAGTAGGAATCTCCCTTATAGTAGATATCTTCATATTGGAACATGCCAGATGCTGTCCATCCCTGAAGGATGGTGTAGACAGCGTTCACATACGTGCGGATATTCGTTCGGCGTTGACGACTTAAAGACGTTCCATAATCGCTGATCGGATTATAACCAACCGATTTGAGCCCGTATGCTGGATTGCTTAAGGCAGTCAGCTCGGTAGGGATATCAGCGGTCAGTGAATTAAGAGAACCGTCAGGGGCATAGATGGAGTAATAGGGTAGGTAAGAAATGGGAGAGCCCCAATACTGGTCGGAAATATGATTCTTGGTGCGCTCACTGAGCATATTGAATCCGAAGTTGACATCAAGACTCTTGAATACATGCCAAATGCCATTATAGCCAAACATTATGTTTGAGTTATAATCGCCATGCGAAGCATTATTGTCGCGCATATAGTTGAGGGTAAGGCTCGATGCGAGCGCATCTGAATTATGGCGCACCGCAAGGTTGTACTGCTGGTTGACCTTTGGAGCTTCCATAACGTTCTGCCATTGCTTTATATAGTCGTTGGAGCGAAGAGAAGCCAGTTCTGTCTCGAGTGTTTCCGCAGAGATTTTGCCGAGAGAATGCTCAAGCATCAGGCGTGTAGCAGGAGAAATAGAGTGAGCTCTGCCGGTGTTGTAGAAGTTTACAAGTGAGTTGTAGGGCGAACGGTCGGCTGAATTAAGCACATAATTGAAATTATAGCCCTCTAATTCCACCATTTCAGCTGCAGTAGCATAGCGTAAATAAGAATAATCGTTTTTCTCGTAAGTTGTGACATCTGCATTGAAATCCACTTGAGTCTTGCTTCCTTTTGCACGCTTGGTAGTGATCACGATCACGCCATTTGAAGCACGAGCACCGTATATGGCAGCAGCTGCGGCATCCTTAAGCACAGTGATATTCTCAATGTCGTAGGGATTGACACTTTCAATAGTGCCTTCAATGGGAAGACCATCCACCACGACGAGAGGATTGTTTGAAGCTTCGAAAGATCCGGTACCACGGATAGAAATCTGTTTACCATTCCCATTGTCATAATTTACGAGTCCCGGAATCTTACCTTCGAGATTGTCAGTGATAGAGCCCATGTGGCGTTTGTCGAGATCGGCTGCAGTAATTGTCTGGTAGGCGCCCGTCGCACTCTCACGTTTGAAATTAGAATAGCCGGTCACGATAATCTCATCCATAAGTTGAGTATCCTCCTCCAATGCTATCATAACAGTTTTTTCTCCCGGTTTGAGTTGTACAGTCTTAGTCTTCATGCCAACATACGACACCCGAAGCTTTGGCCGTTGACCTTCAGCAATCAGAGAAAACTGACCATCTACATCAGTGGCAGTTCCTATTTTCGTGTCTTCAACGAAAACCGACGCGCCGATAAGCGGCTCACCCGCTTCATCAGTGACTATACCGGAAATGTTACGCTTGAAATATGGAAGCTCTTTCGTGGCTTTCGACAATATAATAGTCTTGTCTACAATCTCGTAGGCCACATTGAGTTCTTCCACAAAAATTCGGTTGAGAATCTGTTGCAGTGTCAAGTTATGGTAAGTTCCTGAAACTGTTGGATTTCCTGCAAGTACATCTTTTTGATATACGAAATCGTAACCAGTACGTTTACGCAAGTCTGATATCACCTGCTCGATCGGAGTGTCACTGAATTTCAGGTCGAAAGTAGATGCCGCCTTGGCTCCCAGTGTAGCAAGGAGCATTAGGATGGTAATGAAGGCGGAAAGTGCTGATCGTTTCATTGTATGATATATTATGATTGGCCTTTAAATGGAATTTATTGTTTTGAGATGATGATTATATCATCCTTGACTTTGAAAGAGAGTCCGCCGGACTTCTCAAGGATTGCAATAGCTGTCTTGAAGTTGCTATAGCGCGGTATACTCCCCATAAAGATAGTCTCTGCAGCATCTTCATCAGCAAATTCATAGCGGAAGTCATACCATCGGCTCAGATCTTGCATTATCTGTCGGAGAGATTGCTCTTCAAAGACAAAGCGACCGTGGCGCCATCCAGTGACACGCTCCAAATCGACGTTTCTGATTGAAGCTTTAGAGGTTTCTTTGTCAAAGACAGCCTGTTTGCCGGGCGACAGGAACACCTCTCCCCCTCCGGTAGCCGGAGTAAGAGAAATACTTCCGGAGCTAAGGGTGGTATACACCATCCCATCTTCAGGATATGCACGGATATTGAATTCAGTGCCATACACGCGAACTTTTTGTCCGTAAGATTCCACGATAAAGGGAACTTTCTTATTATGAGTCACTTCAAAATATGCCTCACCTTCGAGTGCCACCTTACGTGAATCGGAAGCGAAATGAGCCGGATATATCAGGCGTGAGGCAGAATTAAGCCAAACTCGGGTACTGTCTTCAAGCGTGACGACAAACTCTCCGCCACGTGGCACGTCAATCTGCAGAGGTCCTTCTGTGGCTTTAGCAGCAAGACGCTCCTGCGAATCAGGACTTGACAGATGAATTGTATCGCCAGTCTCAATAGTCACTACGGCCTTTGAACTGCCCGGACCAAGAGCCTCTATCTTAAGAGGCGACAACGGAGTTTCTATAGAGGCTAAGATCGGGGATGAAGAATCTTGTTGGTGCTTCTTGAAGAGGAATGCCAGCTCTATTACAATGGCAACGCAAGCAGCCACTGCACCGGCTTTCAGCATAAAGGAACGCCATTTATTTTTAGCAGAAGCAGTAGCCATCTCTGCCGAAGAGATACCGAGACGGCGTTCCATTTCTGCTTGTGGGCGAGACTTGTCGATCATTGCACGCATCCGATAATCTTCTGCAAGACGTTCCGGGTCAGAAAGCCTGTCGATCATCTGCCGTCGCTGATCTGGATTTCCAGCTATCCAGGAGTCAAGCATAGCTGACTCATCGGCGGTAAGTTTGCCGCCGATGAGTCGCTTATAGAGAATATTGATAATTTGCTCGGTATTCATTGGTGATGCATAATGCATAATTATCTGTTGTTTGGGCTTTATGCTCAAGGCGCTTATGAAATATGCAGCTAATGTATTTTATTTTGTCAAGGAGCGGAGTTGGTCTTCGAGTTTGGAGTCGGATGGCATCATTGCGTCGGGAGCAATGAGCTTTCCATCCTTGCCAATGATCATGAAGCGAGGGATGCCGGTGATGTTCATAGCAGCCATAAATGCATCGCCTTGACCTTCAGCAAATATATATTGAGGCCATGTCGGTTTGTCTTTTGCCACGAGATCTTTCCAAGCCTGCACATCAGTGTCGCAAGAAATAGATATGAATTCTATGCCATTTACGTCCTTCATACGCTCCACGAGCTTCTCAAGATGAGGGATTTGCTTGCGGCAGGGCCCACACCAAGTAGCCCAGAAATCGATGTAAAGCACTTTCCCATAGAGATCAGAGAGTTTGCAAGTCTTGCTGTCAGGAGTGGCAATTAGGGGGTCGAATCTCAGCTCCTCTCCGGCTTCCACCACTTTTATTCCTTGCGCCTGCATTGTGTAGGTGTCGATAAACTCAGGATAATCTTTTGCAAGCTCAGCATATCCTTTCATGAATTCGGCAGCGTCTTCGGGAGAGGGCTTCGTATAAGCAAAAAACTGATGTGGCATTATGTGGAAAAGTGCTTTACGAGAACGTGGATTGTTGACGTTTTCAGCTACTGATTTCAATTGAGCCAAACTCTTGGCATATCCGTCTTCCCCACCGACCTTTCGTCCTTCGTTATTGACCCAAAGGTAGATCATACCTGACTCAAGAGCAACCTCTGAATTAGGATCAACTCCCTCGATAAGGGCGGCATACTTTGGATTCTCCCAAGGATCGGCATCATTCTCGTATGCTTCATCCTCGTAGATGAAGCCTTCCATCCGATTCGAAAGCAGGGAAGCAAGTTCAGAATAATATGCTCTTTTGTCAGCATCTTTTATTGTGGCTACTTTGTCATTGACTTTTTTCCTCTCGCTCTCGAGGCGAGCGAGAGCTTCGTCAGTAGTCATCCGATTTTCAGGATCCTGAGGAGAGTAAGTCATTATGTCGTATGTGGTCACTATAGTGTTGTAGGCATCGCTTATGTCCGCATTCGCACCTGAGAAAGCAATCTGGTAGCCGGAAGCGGGAGTGCCGGTAATATTGACTGTAATGGTTTTTCCGGGCTCAAGATATACACCCCAGTATCCTTCAGAGTCGGCCATAATATTAGCGTTGATGCCTCCTTCAGGTATCAAGGAGTCCGGTATCTGGAAATTGCCATCAGCATCGCGCTGGAGGTCAATGCTACGGTAGCGGAGCATGTCGCCTTCCTCATTATAGGTAAGCACGAAGTCTTCGATGCTGTCGTTGGCAAAAGTGCCTTGAAGAGCGATTCCGTCTACTCTGCCCTGGTTGCCAGAACATGCAGCTGCTAAAAGAAGGCTGAACATGAGTGAAGCGCCAAAAATTGTCTGTTGTTTCATAATTGCGGTTTTTAGAATTGGGTATTTTGCTAAAAATACGCAGTCAGAAAGAGAAAGTATATCGCAAAAGAAGATTTTTTTCAAAAATAGAAATTTTTAGGTATACCTTTTATTATGGAACGCGTATTTTTGTAAAGTAATCATAAAAAATGTAAATATGAAAAAATCTCTACTGCTGAGTTGCGGAATGCTTTGCGCCGCCACTACCCTTTGGGCTACTGCTCCTGAGGGAAATATGTATATCATCGGTCTCAATGGAGAGACAGTCCCTTCAGAGTCAAATTGCCTTGTATTGGGCGAACGTAGCGAGGATGATATTGACGAGGGTCTATGGCGTTGGATTCTGCCGGAATACGAACTGTCCACCACCGAAGGCTCAATTACATTTACTGACGGCGGTTCTTTTACGCTCGGATTTGATGAAAACAATATGTTCGGGTTCACCAATAATCTCACTATTTCGCAAAGTATGATTTATCTTGCCCAGGATGGACCCGCTGTCAACTACAATCTTCCTGCAGGGAGTTATGAAATAGCCCTCGCACTGTTTGAGGATTTGGATGGTGACATGGGTGGCGACTCATGGATGCTTCAGTTTAAGGCACTCGGAAATGTTGAAACTGAGGAAAATCTCTATCTGCTTGGCTTTAACGAATATTATGATCCCTCTGCTGCCTGCCGCTTCAGCAAAAAGGAAATCACTGAAGACGGTGAGACATACACAATGTATGTTCTTCCCCGCTACTACGTGTCAGAATGTGAGAATGGATTCACTGTATATGACTCCGGTCTTGACGAGACCTATGGCCAAGATCCCGCTTTTGCAGCTATGGGCGACGTGACGGATGAAAATACTTTCGCATTCTTAGGAGCTGGTGGAGAACCAATGAAATGCCAACTTACTGAGGGCTACTATGACATCAATTTCAGTATGACAGGTGCAATGGCAATGGTTTCATTCCTTCGTTGTGAAGATCAAACTGCCCAGGATGAGCTCGAATACTACCTTGTAGGACTCAATGGCATTAATTCGATTGATGAAACCTATAAATTCATCCGCAAAGAAGCTACAGAAGAATATGAAGATGAAGAGACAGGAGAAATGATTTCTTACACTACTTTGACCTACACCCTCTCAAATGTGGAAGTAAAAGAGGCCTCAGAACTTACTGTTGTGGCTAAGGATGAAATGTATGTGTTTGGTTATAATCCCGATATGGCTGCATTCCTACCCAACGATCTTAACGACACAATGCCGTTTGCTTCTATGGTAGCAGGTGGCGAGCCTTTGAAATGCACTCTGACAGCTGGAAAATACGACTTCAGCTTCAGCTTCTCAGGAGTCAACACAGCAATGATGTCGGCACTCATCTCAGAAGAAGGAGCAGTAGACGGAATTTCTGTAGCTTCCGATGCACCAATATTCTATAACATCCAGGGGATACGCGTTGCCAATCCTCAGCATGGTATCTATATCAAGACACAGGGTGGAATGACCACAAAAGTGATACTTTGATAAAAAATGCACCTATTTATTCAGTATTTCATAAGGTCCGGACTAAATGTTTGGACCTTTTTTCCTTAATCCTACCTCTCACCTCATAACCTTCAACTTTCGCAAGCAAAAGTTGAGATTTTAAAATATTTTCGTTAATTTTGCTTTCTGAAAACTCATTTTGGAATTTTTAGGTCATGGCTTCCTCGGAATTGACAGAAAAAGCATACAGACTGTTTATCGGTGGAGATATAGACTTCTTCTATACCTATATCTTCCCCGACATGATGCTCTATGCCTCTTCATGTCTGCCGGGACAATTGGCGATAATGGCAGAAGATTGCGTGCAAAATGCCGTGGAAAAAGCATACTGGAGAAGAGCCGAATTTACCTCTGCATCACAATGGAAGGCATTTCTTATCACGTGTATCCGTAATAAAGCTATCAGCTATCAGCGGAATGCTTCAGCTGCTGACCGTTATCAAGAGTTTATCGGAAATATAAATGAAGCGGAGGAAGATATACTTCTCGCTTATATACGGCAAGAAACTCTACAGCGGCTATACGCCGCTATTGATGCTTTGCCCTCCGATATGCGACGTCTGCTTGAGATGAGTTTTGAAGAAGGACTAAAAAACGCGGAGATTGCTGAACGATTAGGGGTGGCTGAAATTACAGTGAAGAAACATAAGGCACGATTGATTGCCATGTTGCGAACGTCCTTTCCAGAAGGAATACCTTCAGGAATGCTCATTTTTTTACTCAGCACTTTACCCTTGCATTCTTCATCTTTTAGTTAACACGGGATAGCACGACATCGTCCTTCGACTATAGTAATGAACCAATAATAAATGGAAGAGGCTTCATAACATTACAACTACAAAATATTATGCTAACCGAACACCGAACATAATATTGTCGGAGCTTAATTATTTTTGACATGCACAAAGGCTATTAGGATACTTACATTTTGCTTTTTTGATATATTGGATACTTTGCTTAGAAAAATAAGTTTTT